>BFAR01000077.1 GCA_008974855.1 archaeon MnTg01 | reverse complement strand
AGGATTTACGATTCTCCCATTGGGAATAATTAACCACAGAAGTTCCATCAAAGCTTTTGTGAAAGCTTGTAGAAACAAATCCTGTTTTTTTCTCCATAACCTTTTTAGAATTTTCTATTCCAGCGTCAATTAAAGCAGATTGGTTTTTTGGATCTACTTGGAAGATTAGGATTGTACTAGAAAGCTTATTGTCAAGAGAAATTGTAGGCATTGGATCAAACGAACACCTATGCTATATTAATAATTATGAAAAGTTATGTCAGAATTTTCAAAGTGCAAATTAATTCCAAAGATAAAATGACCATGCAAGAGTTATGACTGAAATTATACCTGTAAAGTATGAAGAATAATATCCAATTTTGTTACTCTGTTTAAACATTATTCATTTCCTAATTTTTGGTATATTGGAATTTAAGACCAGAAACGATGAGTACCCTGGTGACAATTCCAATATTAATTGAAAAATTGACTTTTAGTATTTAGATCATACTGATAATTTCTACGAAACTGCTTTAATACAATTTAACAAACAAAATCCAGCCAAAACCCAGACCACACTTGAATTATTCCCAAAAATAAAATCGGGAGTACTCTCCGTGTGGGGAGGCACCACCTCCCCTCATTAATAAAACAAGATTTCACTGGTTTGTTCTACGGAAATCTTATCTAAGTTCATCGGATAATGGAGATCCTTGAGCGTAAGTATTGGGTTAGTATTGATACCTATTTTTTTAGTAGGTGCTGCATTTAGTCTAGGAATAATAGAATTTTCTCCTCAAGGAGGGATGATATTTGTACAAAGTCTTGAAAACGCAAAAAATGATATACTTGATCTTGCACAAGGAAAAACTACAATCAGTAAAAGTTTTGAAAAAGCAAATACTTCGGTAGGAGAGGTTACTGAACAAAGTAGTAAAAAGCTAGATAATGTGATAAAGTATGCTCAAAAAAGGATTGATCCTTCACAAGTAGATGAAGAGAAACCTGAGTATAATGTTAAAGAAATTGAATATTTGGTTCACGAACTGACAAATCTTGAACGAGAAAAATATGGTCTTTCACAATTAACATTTGATCCTGAGATTCGACAAATTGCAAGAGGACATAGTTTAGACATGGCCGTTAGAGAATATTTTGCTCATGAAACTCCTGAAGGTTTAACCCCTTCAGATAGAGCTGCAGAGAATGGATATTCTTGTCAAAAAATAGTAGGGTTGTTGATCTATTCTGGAATTGCTGAAAATATATTCCAAGGACATCTTTTTGATTCGTATTACACAATTAATGGAGAAATCACTTCATACGATTGGAATACAGAAGAGGAGATTGCAAAAACAACCGTTGATGGATGGATGAATTCTCCTGGACATAGAGAAAATATACTAACAGAGATTTACGATAGAGAAGGTATAGGAGTAGAAATAACAGATGACCATAAAGTCTATGTGACTCAGAATTTTTGTTAATAACGATTTAATTAAAAAATGAATAACTTATCAATTCTTCGTCTGCCTTATATCCAAAATTTCATTATGTAATTTATGATAGTAATTGGAACTAGAATTTTCTATTATTTTTTAATATTGAAACCCGACTTTGAAAAATTTTTGGATATTGCTTCATATTTTATTTAAAAATAAAGTCAATCTAGTCACGAACTCTAAATCTAGAACTATAGTGCTATAGGTCAAAAAGTCACAACTTAGTTGCTGAATAGGAAAATTCTCAACCCCAGTCTATATGTATAAGAAAATACTTTCAGTTGTTTTGGCAATTACATTAATGGGTGTTCTCATAGGTGATTCTAAAGCCGAAATTAGTACCCCCTTTGATTATACTACTATAGGAGTTGAAATTGTAGATTTTAATCTTGATTTTAAAGATATTGAAGTGATTTTAGATATACAGGTAACAGAGCTTCCAGCAACAATTGAAATTAGTTTTGAACGAGAGTTTTTTGATTCAGTAAATTTTGATAAAAATAATGAATTTACAATTATTGCAGATGGAGATATTGTATACTATGAAGAGATATTTTCAAATTCTGAAATTAGAACTCTGAAATTTAATTTATCTTCAGATACTGAATTAGTTGAGATATTTGGTACCCATCTAAAAGGCATTTCTGCACAAACTCAAACGAAAATTATTCCAGAAGAGGTTTCTACAAAGGAAATGGATCAAACAGATAAGATAAATGAGTTATCAGATGAGAACAAAAAACTTCAAGAAGATAATATGATTCTAAAAGAAGAAAATAAAGAGCTTGATGGAAGAATTTTTGAGCTTCAAAATCTAGTTTCAGCTTTAGAAACACAAGTTAGTAATCTTAACACAATTGTTACAGAACAGCTCAATGTAATTTACAACTGGGTTCTAGGATATGCAATTAGTTAGAATATTGAAAATTAACTAAAGTTCTAATTTTTTTAGTTTTTCCACACGTGCTAGATATTCTTTGATGGTAGAATTTATAGAAGCTAAACCTTCGGCAGTTTCAGCGGCTTCTTTTTTTAAATTAGAAATTTTTTCTTTTGCAACGTCAAAATCTGCATATGCCGTGGATTCTGTTTCTTTAATGATTTCAATTGATGCAACATCTTTAATTTCTAATTTGGATTTATCTTTTTGCACGGAATTTTTATCGATTTTTGTGTATTAACAACTTGTGTGTAATTTTATTGCAACAGATCGCTGTAGAAAATTCATAGTATGTAAAATCAACATACTTCACATTTTAATGAAATTTTAATACCTAATACCAGATTCCAGTTTCAGATAAAATAGATTTTTCTTTTTTTTCTAATTTTTCTAAAATAGGGGACCATTCTAAATTTTCTTTTTTGGCTTGTGTTATTACATTTTTAGAAACCAATTCAAATGTCCACTTTAAAATTTCACTCCATATTGCTTTTAGAGATTCTTCATCAGACCAATAAACACTGTTTCTAACTGCAGTCATTGCTACAATATTACTTTGTTTTTGATTAGGATCCCCTTTCCATTTTGTAAGAACTCTATCACAAAATTCTAAAATTTGGTTTTGGGATAAAACCAACTCATCTGGAATATACTCCTTACTGCTTTTCTTCATAAGAAATGAAAAAACCTAACAGCTATAAATGTTAAAAGTCAAATTGGAGTAAAAAACGTGGATCAATTTATGAGTGGTATCAATCAAATTTAATCATGTCAAAAAGCAGTAAATCTACTACAGAATGGGATAACCAATGGCAAGAATACTCTAAAATGTTAGAACAATGGAAAGAGGTTTTTCAAACATTTCAGAATACAACTAATGAAATGCAAAAAAAATACAATGATGTCATGGAACAAGCAGTTACCTCATCTAGCAAAGATACCATGAAACAGTTTGGAGAAAATTGGCAAAAAGCCATGAATCAAGCTGGAATGGACACATTCAAACAATTTAGTACTAATTGGGAAAATGCTATGAATGAATATACCGCAAATGCATTCAAACAATTCAGTGAAAACTGGCAAAATACATTGAACCAATCTGGAATGGAATATTTCAAGTCATATGGTGATATGATGAATAAGTTTGCAGAAACTTGGAAGAACACGTGGCAAAAATAATACCATTAAAAAATTCTAACTAAAAACTGGTTTTGAAAATTTTCCTAAGCTTAGCTTGACTAAAGATAATCTTTTAGAAAAATTTTATCCTGCTTTGGAATTTTTGCAATCTCAAAACCTTCCTTTCTTTTTGAGAGAGGGGTTGTAGCATCGATTCCAAGTTTTGCAGTTTTTAATCGTTTTTGGTCGCTTGATGGATCCAAACTAGATCCTCTAACGTTTTTTATTATTAGCAAATCTCGATCTCCTTGAAATCTAGTAGCCATTGCATATTCTACTGACTGAGCATCATTTGGGTCAATATCATCATCAACTACAGTTACCATTTTCAAAGAGCGATGAGTTGCAAAGGTCTTTTTTATGATGGGTTTAATGTCAGAATCTTTTCTTTTTTTGATTTGAACTACTGAATGAAGCCAATTAGAACCGCCATTGGTCATACTTACTTGCTTGATTTGTGGAAAAGCCTTTTTCAAATTTCGATTAAGCTTTGATTCAATAGGCATTCCCATAAGTAACCTATGTTCAGAATATCCTGAGAGAATATCATGAAAAATTGGATTGTTCCTATAATACATTTTTTCTAATTCAAATACTGGTTGAGGTCGAGCAAAGTCATATGTTCGAAGCATCTCAACCATCCACTCTTTGTGGGTTTTATTATGTAGGATCCTACCTTCCATTACAATTTCAGCTCCAGATGGGACGTACATTCCAGAATATGGACACTCGGCTAATCGAAGTTTTCCGCCCAGAATGGAATTAGCTATATTTAGTTCATCTTTTCCCCAATCTGCTTGATATGCTCCTGCAATAGAAACAGCAGGATGAACACCAATAGTAATTGCAACTTTAAGATCCTTTTTTTGCTTTTTTGAATTCATGAAAGCCTGGTGAAGATCTCTTCCTTCCACCATTCTAACTGAGAAATGTTTTTTGTCTAATGGCATTAGTCTATGAAATGAAGAATTCTGTGTTCTCATTTCTGGGTTTTTTACATAAATTATTGATGAGGTGATAAAGGGTCCTGATTCTTTTTCAAAGTGAGTAACTATAGGTAAAACTGAAGCGTCTGATGATTCATTTTCCATAAATTGGCCCTTTGAGATTTTTTTAGGTTTTTTGGCATGTTCAATTGCATGAATTATTTTTTCATGGATGTTGCCTTCTTTAGCACCTACTGCTTGGGCAAATCTGGCTCTGGTTCCTACTAGATTCGAAACTAATCTGAATTTTTTTGCTTTAATTTTTTCAAATAGTAAAGCAAAGGAACCGTCAGCTTTTGCGGTAAGGGCCGCAATTTCGTATTTGGTGGATACTGAACGTTTAACGGTTTTAAGATCTCTAGTTTTTTTCAATATTTCAAGATAGCTTCGCAAATCAGTCAAGTTTGGACCATCTTCATTATATCACCTATCAAAATTTTTGCAGCTTCATTTCCAAGTTCTCTTTCAGCATAAAGAGAAACAACAGCGATCCCCCTAACAAAAGTAGATATTTTTTCTGCGGTTAATTTTAAAAAAAGAGAATCAGTTTTTGCTCGAATCACAGTAGTTGTAGTTGCCGTAGGTCCAGAGCCTATGGATACTACCATAGATCCAATTTTTTCGTTACCCTCGCTAATAGATACAAAATTTCCATTATCAAAAGAAAGTAAATGAATGAAAAATTTTCGATTGCCTACGTCAACAGTTTTCTGTGTATACACTGACGTAGACATCTATAAGCTTCGACTAAACTTATGCCTTTATTGCTATCGCTTCAGCCTGTCTTTCGATTTTAGTATCAGCTTCAACTCTTGCTCTGAGTTTGGCTTTGTACTTTAGATTTCGAGGCTTGGTTCGGAGTCGATAACCACAACATGGACACCATAATCCTTCCCATTTGATGAAGATTTCACAAATTTGACATCGTCTCTGTCCAGAAGCATATCTTCCGGTTCCTACTGGCTTTTGAGCCTTATATCGAACACAAATTCCTTTACAAGTCATTTTTTCATCAATTCCTTAAGTAATTTAGTATAACATTCATAGCTATTTAAGGATCGATCGATAATTTCTATAATATTTCTTTGTTTTTCTTGTAAAAATTTCATTGATCGTTCATTAATTAAAAACAGATTTCAGATAACTTTGAAAAAGACTATAAATATTTATCTATTATTCTAAAGATCGTATTTTTGAAATTATCATAATTGAATCCTTCAAACTGTAAAAAATTTTCAGACCGATGAACTTTTTTCTCGTTTTTTTATCCCGTTCTAGAAAGTGGTAAGATAAAATGTCGAGGACCTTCTCTTTGGGTAATGTATTTTGCTGACATCATATCTCGTTTTCCTCGCCGATTGTAATTCTTTACTTTAAGAGATGTTCTCCTTTCATCTACAAATTCCAATTCAAAATCTGAACAAAATCTCAGATTAAGTAGTTCAGTGATTTCTTTTGCAAGATTCATGTTACCATTACCTATTTTTACAATTTTTCTTTCTGCTCGAAGCTCGGCAAGAATTTTTGTTATATGCATCACTAATTCTTCAATTGAGGTAAAAAATGATCTTTCAATCTCTTGTCCGTAATAAAAAACTGAAAGTCCAGTCCTCAGACCAGGATCAATCCCAAGCACTAACTCATTTTTTTCTATACCTACTTGTAATTTTTGAATCATTAGGCCTTGAATAACTACAGGTTCTTTATCAATAATTTCTTCATGAAGCATAGGTTTTTGAGAAATTTTAGGAGTCTCTTTACAGGTAGTTAAGATCAAATGCCCTTCATAGGAATTTATCTCCTCTGGAAGAAGTGAATCATATTTTAATTTTAGGGCATTTAAGGCCTTTACGAATTTATAATAAGGTCTACCATAAGTTGTCGCAATTCCAATACGAGCTTGTTTTAAGGGTTGGATAATTTTGTAATCTTCAAGTGAAATTTAGGTTTATGCCTTCAGAACAGTTGACACTACATGGTCAACAGCTTCATTAAATTTAGTATCAATTTTATTTTGTACATCCTTTAGATTCACATCTCCAGAAGTCAAAATTCTTTGAGATTCAGATTTGGCCTTTTCTGTAGCCTCAGAAATTATGACCTCAGCCTCTTTAGTAGCCATTTGAATCACCTGTTCACGTAATTTGTCAATTTCTTTTTGGGCTTTTTGATTAAGCTGCTTTTTCATATCGGCTAGATTCTCATTTAGAGAATCAATATCAGATTCTAGACCAGAAAGAGCCTTGATAATTTTTTCAACAGTTCCAGGTGCAGCTGTAGATGCTGGAATCTCTTTTGCCAGAGTTTTTTGAGAGTTTTTTGAACCCTTTAATTTCAAGTTATGACAAGCATTCAAATCCAATAATTAAATCCTTCATTTTTGCCATCTTTCCTTTCTTAAAATATGATTTTTAGTATACTGAAAACTGACAAATAACCTATAAGGTTTAAGAGGA
>BFAR01000076.1 GCA_008974855.1 archaeon MnTg01 | reverse complement strand
AATCTCAATTATCTGTTGCAGAAAAACTACAAAAACCTATTTCAATACATTCTAGAAAAGCACTTGATAAAATTTATGAAATAATTCCATCATATTCACTTAAAGGAATGCTCTTACATTGGTTTGACGGAAATAAAAAACAGCTCAATAAAGCAATGGAATTAGGATTTTTTGTTTCATTTGGTCCTCTCTTAGTTTATGCAAATGATAAACAAGTTTTATTGTCCAAAACAGAAGTTGATAGAATATTAGTAGAGACTGACGGACCTGTAAAATTTGCAAGATGCTTTGAATTAAAAACTGCACAAGTAAGTTTTATTCCAAGTGTGATATTTTGTGCCTCAAAAATAATTAGAAAATCATATGATGAATTTACAGCAATTTTAGAACAAAACTCAAAAAATTTTCTAGGCATATAGGTATAAAAAACCCACACTGTATCCGGATTTGTGGATAGAATTAAAAAAATTTCAATGGAAATACTAGAGACTTACAAAGAAAAATTTGGTACAGATTTTCGTGAAAATAAAAAAATTATAGATGATATTGCTATTGTACGCTCAAAAGGATTAAAAAATCAGTTAGCTGGATTCATTACTAGATTCATAAAGCGTGAAATTCGACAGAATGAAGAAAAATTAGCTAAAGAAGCTAAATCTGGGAATGAAGAACGTACTAGTGAGGAACAATCAGCGTCAACAAATCAAGAAGAACCACTAGAAGTGACAGAAACGGTTTCAGAGAACAAGTCTGAAGAATCATCCTCTGGTAATAAGGTGTAAGATGAATTTTATAGATAAACCAGAATTTTCTAAATGATCACTGTAAAATTTTTGGGTGGTGCTAAAAAATCATTTTTAGTTGATAGTCTTATTATTGATGAAAATGATATTACTATCCAACAACTCTTAGATTTTTTAGTAAAGAATAAACCAAAAAATTCTATTAATCTTGATGTAAATAATTTATTAGTTGCTGTTAATGGAATCGATTCTTCAGCAATAGATGGATCATTTACTAAATTAAAAAATAATGATGTTGTTAGTATAATTCCAATAATACATGGAGGTTCTTCTACAAGGATTCAATTCAAAATTTCTAATTCATATGTTGAGTTATTTGATATCAAAGCAAATCGAAAACTTGATATTAATTTTTTAGATAAAACAAGGAAAAAATATCCTGATCTAGTAATTCAAGCAATATCCTCTAACTATATTCTTAGTAAATCTCACGCAGAAAAAATTATTACCATTTCAAATATGGCTAAAGAAAACAGCACTTTAATCTCAAAAAGGATTGATACTGATATTTTATTGAGATTTGCATGTACCACACAGATTCAAGATGCTATACATCGAGTTGGAATAAAAACTGGTGATGGCTTTATAGTAATTGCAATTGGTAAAAAATTCATGCTAAACAAATTATTTAATTATGTTAAACCGTTTCTAAACAATAATCCACTATCTAAAAACAATCAAATTTTTTTAAGAAAAAAATTTAATATATCAAAAAATCAGATAGATGCAATAATATCTTTAAACCCATTGGAAGATCTATTAACTGAAAAAGCAACTATTTTAATCTGATAACGACCGTTTTACCTTTTCTACACTTAAGATAGTATTGTTTGGAATAACGGCAATTCCTGTTTCATCTTCAATTATTTCTATTAATACAACCCAATCTGGAGTATCTAAAGAAACCTTATTTGAAATATCTTTTGCAATTTCCGATATAATTTCATTAGAAGAAATTTTTGAATTTCTTTTTTCTACCGTAATTCGATAACTATCTTCTGGTTTGAAAAATTTAATCTTTTTTTGAATTTCATCTTTAATTTCTTTGATATCTGTAGCACAAACACTTTGAATTGGAATTATTCTTTGACAATATCTAACAGACCAAGGCTCATCTAGTATCTTATCACGAATCTTTTCTATAATATTAATAGGATTTAGACTCGTTTTTATTGTAATTATGCCAGGCATGTTTGTTATATTGAATTCAGGATTTTCATCTCCAAACTCGTTAAGAAATTTCTTAATTTCTCTTATAGCTTCTTCTTCATAATGACGAGGACATGTGAGAATTAAATTCAAAACAGCTCCATTATCTCCTCTTCAGATATGACTCCTTTCCTTCCCACTTTCAATTCTTTATCAATTTCAATTACTGTAGACTCGCCTTTACTAGAAATTATTCCCCCATCAACAAACAAGTCATACCCTGAAATATTCCTAATACATTCTTCAGGATCTTTAAATGATTGAGAACCAGAAATATTTGCACTAGTTCCTACGATTAGTTTGCATTTTTTTAAAATTGCCAGGACACATTCATTATTAGGAACCCGTACTGCTATTTTGTCATCTAGATTTAGAATCTGTTTTAATTTTTTATCTCTAAGTTTTAATACTAAAGTAATTTGACCTGGCCAATATTTGTCAGCAATTTTATTTGCTTTTTCATCAAATATGGCAACTTCTAAAAGTTCTTTTTTTGATAAACCTAAAATTGGAAATGATTTAGATTGAACTCGTTTTTTTATTTGATAAATTGACTTTATAGCATTTTGATTATATGGATCACAACCAATACCATATACAGTATCTGTAGGAAAAACTATCGTTCCTCCATTTTTAATAGTATTTACTGCGATATTAATTCCCTCTTGATCACATTTTACTCTCAATGTTTCCACTAATGATGAAAGTATCTTTAATAATAATTTGATTTATCAAAACATGTGGAATTCACATGGAAAGTAAATCTGAATATGAAGATAATGAATTTGAAGACGATTTTGACGACGATTTAGATGATTCAGTTGAGGATTAAATAACTAGACCAAAATTTTCTGCGAACCTACTAAAGGTTTGATACGCTACTAAAAATTCCCTTCCATTAGAACTAATTTTATATCTAAAAGTACCTTCAGAATTAACCTGCTCTAACAATCCTTGAGAAACAAGATTGCTTAAAATTTTTGAAATTCTTGTATGAGAAACATTTGCTTTTCTTATTAGGTATGTTACACTAGCACCTCCATCTGAATGCAAATCATCTCTAGTAGTGGATAAAATATCTCCAATAATTTTCATATGTGGCCTATACGTGGTCACCATTCTTGCCTCCGCATTAATTTTTGACATCGTATATGATAGGAATACGCTATTGTTCAATATACTAAGAAGATAAAAGAAATTGACAATGTAATTTGCCCAATTTTTCCCCTTCTATACTTACACAATCTATAGGGAATTTTAACCTTCTTAGAACTCAGAATCAAATTTTATTTTTGTTAGAGGAATCTTACTAATTGGGATAAAGAGAGAAATCAAACCAGCAATTTTAATAGAAATTGAAACATAATACAAAATAGATTCTGGAAAAACAAAAGAGTACCATCCTAGAAATTCTCCAAATGCAAGAAATGATAATCCCAAAGCAACAAAAATTGTTCCTTTCTTTTTTCCTTCAAAATAAGAAAGAATAGTTTCAATTGCACCATAAGCTAACAGGATAAATGAAACAGATCTAAGAATGTGTTCAATATGAACTGCAGAAACTAAGAACAGAGGAAGCATTCCAACTGATCTCAAATATCTTGATTTAGGAAAAAATGATTTAATACTATGTGAGAATGCGATAAAAAAATAACCAATTGTTTGAATCCCTATACCTAATGTTTGCACCCATTTTTCTATGTGACCTTTCTGTAAAACAAAGTCTTCTGCCATATAACCAGCCCATACTACAAAAAAACCAACACTAATTGATAAAAAAGCAATTCCTAATCTAAACAGTGTAGGACTTCCAGTATTTTTGAATCCAATGTATGACAAGATACCAATTGTAAGCCCCACAATAAAGCCAATCAAATTTAGTATATTTTCTAAGATAAATTCCAACTATGATAATTATTCTTTAAAATTAATTATTTTAACTTGATGAATCATTTAACTAGTAGCTTAATCCCATTCATCTAAAGATCCTGCAGTCTCTCCTTCAGTGCTTCCTGTGTAATCTCCTAAGATGTCAGAGTATTTTGCATCCTTATGAGCTACATATTTTACATATTCTCCATAACTCATATCAAAATTACAATGGTCACATTTAACAACTGAAAAATCTGGTGAAAGTTCAGCGACTTTATTGCATTTTGGACACTTGATTTTCATATCTATAATAACACGAATTAATTATTATTGGTTTAGATTCAAAAAAAGATAAAAGGAGTTTATTATACTGCTAGATTATGAGTCAAACCTGCACTAAATGCAAAAACCCAATTTCTGAAAATGAGACTTTAGATCCTAAGGCTGCAATCTATCCTTGTTGCAACAAATGTTGGGCTGAATGGAAAGAATATAGCATAATGGTTATGAACGAAATGAAATTAGATATGTCCCTTCCTGATCATAGAAAACTTCTTAAAAAAAATGAGCAAATTTTTGTCGGAGTAAGGACTCCTGAAGGCGATGTTGTAGATTTTACAAATGAAGATAATCGCAAACCAGAACAGCCTTAAAACCCAAGAGATTTTTTAGCATTTTCTGGAATGATCAAAAATAGCTTCTTTTTACTACTTTCATCCAAATTAGAAATTATTCTATGAATTGAATTTGCAATTATCTCTTTTTGTGAATTATCTAACGACAAGAAAATTTCAAGTATTCCATCTAAATAAAAATTAATTAATTTTTCTGGCTTTCTTCTTATTTCGTCAATATATCTAGAAAACATTAAACTTCTTTGTTCTTCAGAAATAGTCGTTAAAACTTCAAGCCATGTTTTAAATAATTTAGAAAAATTTGGAAACGGGATAGTTGGGCCTGCTTCAAGGGCGTTGTTAATAATTTCCTGTCGATCTAGTTCAGACATTGAAAAAAATTCAAGCAACCTTTTTTTTAAGATCGGTGTACGAAGAAAATCAGGAAGATTAGCTAAAATAATAATAATATTTCCGGCATAGTTTGGCTCAGACAATAATGAAACTTGTGAAAATAGGATATTAAAATGATAGAGTCATAATTTAGCTTAAATACACCATATCCACGCACTGACATGTATGACTTCAACGGTCGTAGTTGGTGGTTTCTTTGGAGATGAAGGCAAGGGAAAAATAATTTCTTATCTTGCTTTGAAAGATAATCCTTCTATTGTAGTACGTGGAGGTGCGGGTCCTAATGCTGGTCATACTGTAATAGATGGTAACAGAACATACAAAATTCGTATGTTACCAAGTGGATTTTTAAATAAAAAATCTAAAGTAATGATTGGTCCAGGAGTGGTAATTAACCCAGATGTTTTACTAAAAGAAATTAACGATTTTGACGTTTCTAATAGAGCGTTTGTTGATAGAAATTGTGGAGTTATTGAACAAACTCATCTTATTGAGGATTCTAAAGGACGATTAAAAGATACTATAGGAAGTACTGGTTCAGGAACAGGACCTGCAAATGCAGAAAGAGCTATGCGTACTTTAAAGTTAGCAAAGGACTTTGAATCACTTTCTTCATATTTAGAAGATGTTCCCACTGCAGTAAACAACGCACTTGATTCTAATGAGAATGTTCTAGTAGAAGGCACACAGGGAACTCATCTATCATTATGGCATGGCACCTACCCATATGTTACATCAAAGGATGTTACTGCATCGGCAATTTGTTCTGATATAGGATTAGGCCCAAAGAAGGTAGATGAGGTTATGGTTGTCTTCAAATCATACGTAACTAGGGTAGGCACAGGACCAATGGAAAACGAGCTTACGCCTGAAGAGACATCAAAAAAAGGATGGGATGAGGTAGGAACGGTGACTGGTCGTCAGAGGCGTGCTGCTGAATTTGATTTTAACCTAGCTAGGAAAGCCATTATGCTTAACAGCGCAACTCAGATTGCAATTACCAAATTAGATGTATTATTTCCTGACTGTGCAAACAAAATATCGTTTGATTCTCTTAACACTGAAGCAAAATCCTTCATAAAAAAAATTGAACAAAACCTAAACGTGCCTGTAACGCTTATTGGAACAGGTCCAAATGTAAATGACGTAATAGACATTCGAAAATAAATTAGCCTCAATTTTTTTGGTTAAGTTTAATTTAGTTAAACTTTACAAAGTGTTGTGGACAAACAACCTACGTACATTCAAGTTGATTCTCCATTAGAATTTTCACGACTAGTATGTGCTTTAGAGAGAGTTCCACGTGTATCATTTCGACACGAACATGAAGGTGAAGATGTGCTTTCTGTGCAAATGGATTTGCTTAAAGAAAAACCAATTATCTACTATACAACTATCGATAACAAAGGTCACTATCTATGTTATGAATTCAAGTCTGGCAAAGAAAAATCTTCAATTGTAAATTCTACCTCAGACACTGCTAGACTATATTCTCCTATAGTGAAAATTAAGTCTCTTCCAGATAATCTTAAAGCTGGAAATGGCTCTGAGGAGAAATACCATCAAATTGAACTTGAAGATCTTGCCAGCTTAGCAAAACTTAGCTATGGTTTTGAAGATACTCCATTTCCATTATTCACTTTCCCTCATAATGGAAAATGGATGATGGGAGTTTTTATGAATTTTAATGAAGAAGGGGCATCTTATTTTTGTCACGTAGTTTTGGATAAAAATCCAGAAAAGCCATTCCTAAAATATGCTACTAATAATGGAACAGAACCATCATTTGTTGAAAATCCACAAGAACACGGATATTCATATATCAAAATAATAAAATTAAAAGAGACACATCCATTAGTCAATTATGTCCAACTTCAAAACTAGGATAAATAGAATATCTGCAAATAAAGGTAAAATTATACTTGCAAACGATTATTCTAATACTACAAAAAATCTAGAAGCAAAAACAATAAAAAATATTAAAACTTTAAACAAATTTCTGTGTGGCATAAAAATTAATTTTCATTTGTTACTGCCATTGGGACTCAAGGAAATAACTAGAATTAACAATTTGGCTCACAAACATAATCTTCAAACCATTGCAGACATTAAATTAAATGATATTGGAAATACAAATGAAGTAACTCTAGAAAATCTTTGGAAGGCAGGTTTTGATGCAGTTATAGTAAATCCAATCATGGGACAAGCTGCTTTGAAAAAACTTGTTTCATCTGCTCATAAAAAACACAAAGGAATTATTGCACTATGTCATATGAGTGCACCTGAATCTAAAGTATCTTATGAAATGAAAATAAAATTAAACAATTCTATTACAACTCCACTTTATCAATTATTTTTAAAATCAGCTCTTTCAAGCAAAGTTGATGGAATTATTGTTGGAGCAACATATCCTGAAATTATCAAGTATTGTAACAAAAAAGCTAAACAAAATTTGGATATTTATTCACCAGGAATTGGAACTCAGGGTGGAAAAACTGCAAAAGTTATTGATGCAGGTTCTGATTTTTTGATTATAGGTAGAACAATTCTAAATGCCAAAAATCCTGCAAGTTTAGCAGAAAAATTTCAAAAACTAAGTTTTTTGAAGTAAATCATTTGCTTTTGATAATACATCTTTCGCATTCTGATAAGTGGTCTTTCCAATAGCATTTTTGTAGTCTAGCCAAGTATAACCCAAGTGTTCATGTGAAACCATCACAGTTTCTGTCTTAGTTTTTGCTAAAAAGAATACTACTTCCTTGTAAATCAATTCTCCTTCATATTGAAAATTATAATTGATATTTTCTTTAAATCCATCAATAAATTCTAGATCTGATATTCCAGTTTCTTCTTTTGTTTCTCTCACCACTGTCTGATGTTCTGTTTCACCTTGTTCAATTTTTCCTTTAATAAAATCCCAATGTCCTGTAGGATAATTCAATAAGAGAAAATGATTTCCTTCAGGTTTTTTTAAAAATAGAACAATTCCTGCAGATCTTTCTTTTTTCAAAGTGAATCATTTCTTTTATTGGGTGCCATAATAATCATTTTCCTAAACGTCTTTTTCTTTTTTGAAATGTTCTTATTGCTCGCATTAGATCAATCTTTCGAAACTCTGGCCAAAAAACATCCATGAAAACTAATTCGCTATAAGCACTTTGCCAGATTAAAAAACCACTTAATCTTTTTTCTCCTGATGTACGTAAAATCATATCCGGAGATGATTGAGGTAAGTGTGCTGTGTAAAGATTTGCTTCAATTTCTTCTTTATCTATTTTATCAACATCAAGTGAACCACTCTTAATTTTTTCTCCTATCTTTTTTACTGCGTCAACCAATTCATTTTGTCCACCATATGCAATAGCAATATTTAGAAAATGACTATTGTAGTTTTTAGTGGCATCATCTAATCTTTGTATTACATCTTTAACTGACTCAGGTAATAATTCAATTTTTCCAATTGCTTTAACTCGCATTTTATTTCTATGAATTCTTGGATCGTTGTATAGTTTTTCAAGTCGATTTTTAATTAAACTATAAAGATAATCTAATTCAGGGTCTTCTCTATCTAAATTTTCTTCAGATAAAACATAAAGTGTAATTATTTTAATGTCAAATTCTTCACACCAATCCAAAAGATTTTCTACGGCATCTGCTCCCTGCCAATGCCCCCCTTTAGAGATCATTAGATTTTTTTTAGCCCATCTTCTATTACCATCAAGTATTATTGCAATATGATTTGGAATATCCCCATCACGAATTTCATTTTCTAATCTTTTAGAGTATAATCTATACAGTCCAGATAAATGAAAGGCTATTTTTTTTACTCCGTTAATATCTCTCCACCTTTGTGTTTCCTATATCTTCGGAACAGTAAGGTGGCAGATATCAGTGTTATTGCTAATCCAGCCAATAATGGAGGTATTAAGGTAAAAGAACTTTCGTCATTGATTAAAATATTTGAAAATTGGTAAATTGTTGGATAAATTGCCACAAGCACAATTAACCTTAATACATCGCTTATCTTTTTCAAACTTCCACCAAGCCAATTACTAAGTAAAATTCCTCCGAAGATTGAACCTAACCCCATCCACAAAATTGGTGATGCTCCTAAAACATACTGTCCTATGATTACTTGATTTGTTATTACGTCAATTAATTGCATATCTGTACTGATTATTTCAGAATTAATTACAGCAATTCCTGCCGGTACTGAAGCAAGAATAAAAATAATTCCTGTTACCATTGTAAAAACTCTAATGAATCCCCCAGGTGTAGGTTTTGACCAACTTACCCAAGCTCTGTCTATATCAAATGCTCTAATTAGAAATGCAGCACCAAGAATGCTAATTAAAACTGCGAAAATTTCAGTTGTTAAATTAAAAACACTTGCAATCCCACCAATTAAAAGTAAAATCCCTGGAACCCCTAAGAAAAATTTAGAATATTTTGAATCATACGCAATCATTTTCAAGTATTTTCCAAATACTGCATACGAATACTCAACACTTCTACTAACACGCATCACTACTCGTTGTACTGAGACTACTGGGAGAATATTCTGTATTATTGGAATAACACTTTCATCATCTTCACCATCAGATACAATTACAGCCCCATTTGCTGAAAATTTTTCTAAGATTTGTCGAATCTCTCGTGCAATTTTCTCATCTGCTTGGACTCCACGATTTGCAACTCCTGCAACAGTAATAATTTCTGCTTGATAGCCCTTACTTACTAAATCTTCATATGTTTTAATGGCATAGAAAATTGAATTCGAATCTGCATCTTCTGGATCTTCTAAGGCAAGTCTCTGTGCTGCTTCTATGCACGCGTTTCTTCCAAAAACAGGTGTATCTATTCCTGCCTTATCTCCTACATCATTATCTCTATCAACACAGATTACAAGGAGTTTGTTAGCTGATGAAGTTTTGATGTCCTTTTCGAGCTTTCCAGATTTTTGAGACACTATAATCCATATTACGAAGTTTGTTTTTAATGATTTCCCACTTTAGCAAATAGTACAGTTAGGATTTGAGGCTTAGAACTCTATTATGGCCTGGATTGTTCTGATGCTTTTGCTAATACCTCAGAATTTTTTTTGAACGAATCTATTTTTTCAATAACATCTGGCATATCATTAGTTTTGTCTTCACTAATCATTGTTGCAACAATTATAGTTTCTCGAATTTGCGAATTAAATGTTTTGAGTGATTCAATATAATTAAGATAACTTTCATACCATTCTTCTGGTGCTTTACTTTCTACAAGTTGTATTATCTGAGAATTTACTTGAGTTGAAGAAATTTCTGCAAGACTAATGTATTCTTTAGCAGTTATTTTTTCATCTAACATCTTTTGGAATTCTACATTAATCTCATTGTTTAGAGCTGAATGGACTTCTTTTATATTATCCAAATGAACTTCGAAATCAGAAATTATAATTTTTGTTTCAATATTTTGTGGAATTAACCATACCATAAAACTTGCAGCAGTGATTGCGACTAATATTATTCCTGTTAAAGCAATTCCTTTTTTTGTTGCCAATTAATCTTAATTGAATTAAGGTTGTTTATAATTGCCTATGATAATTATTAATTTCATCATTTTTTAATAATTTACTAAAACCATGTCTCAAACATAAATCCTCGAAAAAGTCACTAAAATTTTTCCACTTTATATAAAAATTAACCGTAAAATTTTTAAAAATTGATTCTAAAATTTACAGTCATCTAGTGTATAGTTAAATTTTTTTTACAGCTTCTTCCTAAATAGAACCTAGTTTTTGATTTGTTATAATGGTAACAGGATACTGCGTTAAATGCAGAAAAAAAGTCGAAATGAAAGATCCAGAAGAAGTGACATTAAAAAATGGACGACCTGCAGCAAAGGGAACCTGTCCAAATTGTGGAACTAAGGTTTTTCGTATCGGTAAAATGTAGACCTGTTTTCCTTTTTACACTAAACCAATATAGGGTAAGGTGTTTT
Organism: archaeon MnTg01; assembly: GCA_008974855.1. GTDB lineage: Archaea > Thermoproteota > Nitrososphaeria > Nitrososphaerales > Nitrosopumilaceae > CSP1-1. The sequence goes on along the minus strand of BFAR01000076.1, from coordinate 3,249 downwards.
TTGTATTTTCGATGGCTACTGATTATGAAAAATTACTAAAACGTATTGAAGGTGACTTGAATGAAACCAAAAAAGGGACAGAGAAACGATTTGAATTACCTATTGTGGATATAATGTGGGAAGGACAAAAGACATTTCTTCGTAATTTCTTAGATTTTTCGAAAGCACTTCGTCGTGATCCTGAAAAAATTCTTCAATATCTCTCTAAAGAGTTTGCTGTTCCTGCAGAACGAATGGGTGAAAAAGCAATATTTGTTGGAAAACGAGATCCAGCAGATTTTTCACGTTTATTTAAAATTTATTTTAAAGACTATGTTGAATGTCCTACTTGTACAAGTCCTGATACTAAGATAGAAAAAGAAAAAAGAATTTCATTTTTAATTTGTGAAGCCTGTGGTGCTAAATCCCCATTGATAGGAAAATACGCATAATGTTATTTTCTGTACGTATTACAAATCATCAAAATAATTTGATGTTAAACATATGTGATTCTTCTTTACTTGGGAAAAAAATTGCTGATGATAAAGTAACAATGAATATCAGCAAACGCTATTACTGTGATCGTTTTGTAGAAAAAGAAGAAGCTCAAAATCTTTTAAAAAAATGTTCTTCAATTAACATGGTTGGAAAAGAAACAGTTTCTCTATCAGTTGATTTAGGAATTGGCTCACATCAAGCAATCAAAGAAGTTGATGGTGTTCCTTTTCTACTTATTTTCAAAATGTAAAGCACCACAATTATATACAAAAAATGATTATTCATATCATGAAACAAAAAACATTAAATGAAAAAATAATAAAATCAGATGTAGGTTTACCAACTAATTATTGTACAATTTCATTATCTAAAAAAAAATTGTTTTTTAAGAATGGATTTCAAAGTACATGATAAAAAAAATTTATCTCGTATAAGATTAGAAACATGTCTTTTGATAATCTAAATGAAGAATTTGAATTAAAAATCGAAAATAAACTAGCTGAAAAATCAAAACGAAAGAAACTTTTTGATGGTTTTAAGAAAAACAAAGTTGTCAACGAAGTTCTAGATAAACTAACAGTCATGGAATTGTATAATTTGATTAAATCAAATGTTGTATTATACATGAATGGAGTTGTAAAAGCTGGAAAAGAATCTGTTGTCTTTTGGGCAAAAGGTGAGAATGATGAAGATCTAGCATTAAAAGTATATCTTGTAACTACATCAAATTTTAAAAAACGTATTCAGTATATTGAGGGTGACCCACGTTTTTCTAGAATAAAAAAAGGAACAAAAAATTTGGTCTATCTTTGGGCACAAAAAGAATTCAGAAATTTATCGCTATGTTTGAAAAAAGGCATACCGGTGGTAAAACCCCTACATGTTTCTAAGAATATTCTTGTTATGGAATTTATAGGTAAAGATGGAACTCCTGCGAAAACCCTTTTGGAATCGCATGTAGATGAACACGATTATGAGTCTTCAATATCACTAATCAAAATGTTGTACAATAAAGCGAAACTAGTGCATGGTGATTTTTCTGAATATAATATTTTTAAAACTGATAAGGGCTTGATACTTTTTGATCTTGGCTCTGCTGTAGATCTCAATCATCCAAATTCAAATGATTTTCTTAAAAGAGACATTAATAATATCACTAAATTCTTTGTCAAACGAGGCCTAACAGTTGAACACCCATCAGATGTATTGCGGAAGGTTACTAAATGAGTTTTGAAAAATTAATTCGAATTCCAGTAGATAGAATTGGTGCACTTATTGGAAAATCGGGTCAGATAAAATCCAAAATTGAACATGCTTGTTCTGTGAAATTAGAAATCGATAGTGACACTGGAGAAACAACGATCAGTGGAATTGGAAAAATTGATGATATTCAACCATTTAAGGCAATGGAAATTGTAATGGCGATTGGTAGAGGTTTTTCCCCAGAGAATGCAATGCGATTACTAACAGGGGAAAATGTGTTGCATGTAATAGATTTGAGGGAATTTGTAGGAAAATCTTCTGCACAAGTTGAAAGGATAAAAGGGAGAATTATTGGAGAAGGTGGTAAGGCGAGGACAAATATGGAAAACCTAAGTGGAACGAACATTTCTGTTTATGGTAGAACTGTTTCAATTATTGGTTCACCAACACAACTAAAACTTGCAGTTACTGCAATAACTTCTCTTTCAGGAGGAAGTATGCATCGTTCAGTTTATAGTAAACTAGAGTCAGCAAGAAGACAAAACAAACTAGAAAAATTACAACTGTGGGAAAATCAAAATGTCTTCTAACGATTCTTTTATTCAAATATCCCCAAGCGAATTTTTTTACAAAAACCGTGATCTAGCAGGATTCAGTAATCCTTCAAGATCTCTTTATACTGCTGTAAGAGAGTTTGTTGAAAATGCACTTGATGCATGTGATCAACATGGAATTCTTCCTGATGTGCACTTAACTATAAAGGCAGTAGAACCTGAAAAACCAGATCCAAAACCATACATCCTGACAGTAAAAGATAATGGCCCAGGAATAGATTCACAATATGTTCCATTAGCTTTTGGAACTGTCCTTTATGGTTCAAAATTTGGATTAAAACAAGCAAGAGGAATGTTTGGACTTGGAGCAACAATGGCTATTCTCTATGGGCAAATTACTACTAACAAACCTGTTATTGTTAAGAGTTCAACTGATGGAAAAACTCAAGATGAATATGAATTACTTTTAGATATACAAAAAAATAAACCTGTAATATTAAAACACGAAACCAGAGAAATTTCAAAAACTGGTTTATCGGTGAGTATTTGTCTTGAAGGAGACTATTCAAAAGCTGGTGCAAAAATTCGAGATTATGTATACCAAACATCTCTTATCACTCCATATGCCACAGTCACTTTTGATGATCCTAAAGGAGAAAAATTCCGTTACACAAAAATTGTAAGGACTATGCCTCCTGCTCCAACTATACTTAATCCACATCCCTATGGCGTAGATGTTGAAACAATTAAACGAATGGTTGAGGATTCAAAATTTTCTATTCCAACTGTTGACAATAAAACAATTGAAAAAGTTAGAACCGAATTAGGACTAAAGAAAAAAGATCTTAACTATTCTGAAATAATGAGTAGAGCTAAAAAACGTTGGTCATCTCTATCAAGACATGTTAAAGTAGTAATATCTGTAATGTCATTTCTAAAAATGGATTTTGATAAATTAAGCAAAATTCGAATTGACGATCTTGAGATTTCAAGCAAAAAATTAAGCTATTGGGAT
>BFAR01000075.1 GCA_008974855.1 archaeon MnTg01 | reverse complement strand
AAATCTTAATTTTTCTTAAAAGCCTTTATCCAAATTAATTCCAAATTAAGGCACATAAGCAATTTGGAAGAATTCTTTAATATTTTCTAAATAATTTTACATTGATTTGCTAAAGTACATAATTACTGCTACAGGTATTGGAGCAGGAATATTTGCAGCACTGATTATTCTATTTCCTTCCCCAGTCTCAGAACCATTACCATTATCTGAAACTACTCAAGGAATTGATTCAAATGAAATAATGGTTACTGATGGCCTAAAACATATTGTTCCATTAGATAAGATCAAAGGCGGCGGGCCTCCAAAAGACGGCATCCCATCAATTGATGATCCACAATTTGCAACATTATCTGGTTCTTCTTTTATGACAAATTCAGATATTGTAATTGGTTTGGAGATTAATGGCGAATCAAAGGCTTACCCTCTTTCTATTCTAGTTTGGCATGAAATTGTTAATGACAATGTTGGCGGGACCCCAGTCGCAGTAACATACTGTCCTCTTTGTTTTACAAATCAAGTATTTGAGAGAATATTAAATGGCAAAGAATCTGAATTTGGAACATCTGGAAAGCTATACAACAGTAATCTTGTCATGTATGATAGATTAACTGATTCCTATTGGAGCCAGGCATTAGGTATGGCAATTACCGGAGAACTTACTGGCCAAGATCTAAAAATCATTCCCTTTGATGTAATCTCATGGGGTGATTGGATTTCTCTACATCCTGAAACCCTAGTACTAACTACTGATACTGGCCATACTCGAGCATATGGAGTAGATCCGTATGGTGATTACTATACCAACCCAAGAATATTTTTCCCTGTAGATCATAAGGATGATCGAATGCATCCTAAGGAAATAATTTTAGGATTCCGTGAAGGAGAAACTTACAAAGCATACAAACAAAGTGACATTGAATCTGAAAAAATTGTAAATGATAAAATCAATGAAACCACTATTGTCTTACTCTCAATGTATACTGGAAACGCTAGAGCCTTTGATAGAACCGTAGACGGTCAAGTTTTAGAATTTGATTTTTCAGATAATAAAATAATTGATTTACAGACTAATACTGTGTGGAACTATGACGGTATTGCTATCTCTGGTGAACTAGAAGGTTTAGAACTTAATCGTTTACCGTTCAATCCTGGATTCTGGTTTGAGTGGATTGCATTTCATCCTGATACTGAGGTCTTTAAAAAATCTTGAATATTCCAATAAAGTCTAGGCTTGAAAATAGTAAAGCACTAAAAACTTGGGCTTTAATTCCTCCAATAAAAAAAGCAATTTTTGTTGGAATTTTAACTATGGTGATATATCTTACAGTAGTTGTGCTTACTACTCCTGCTTTAGGCCCCTTAGACTCCATTAGTGCTGCATTCCAACTAAATTCAATTATAATAATTGGAATGGGAATTGGAATTGGCGTTCAAATTTATCTGAGTGAAAAAAGTAAGTTACTTGGATGTAAACTATCTGTTAAGAAGAAAACCCTTGGAGGCAATACTGGAAGTGCCGCCGCCACATCTTTTTTCTCATTTTTTTCGCTTGTCCCTTTAGGTTGTTGTGGATGGTGGCTTTACGTATTATCCCTACTCCCAAGTGTTTTTGGTACGGGTGTATCTGCCGTATTAATTGAATATAGCCAACCTTTGGCATATCTAGGTCTTGCAATAATTTTTGGTTTTAACGCCCTAACTGCAATTAAATTAAAACGAGAAATGAAATCAAGAAAATTAATCTAATTCTATTGACTCTTCTGCATCTTGCGTCTGATCATTATGAACAAACATGGACTTAAGACAAATTTTCGCTTAAATAAGTCGGAACTAATCCACACGTTTCATAGCAGACATATCCGATGTTCTTTTAGGATAAGTCAAGAGAATAGGGTTCTTTTTTTACCCTATTCTTAAAAAATACAATTTCTAATAATTTTCAGGATGTATCAATTGAACATACAATTGTCTATTAGAACTAGACAAATATTTACTTTGGAATTCATTCTGCCAAGGAACTCGGACAGATTCGACATCTGCCGTAGTTCTTGGTTGTTTTTTATGAATAAATCTGATTACTTTTTGGCTGATTAATCTGGCCTAGGATTTTTTTTAAAATTGTAAATTCATTACCATTTCCTTCAAAGGAGACAAAAAATACTCCTCCTCCATTTACAGGAATTGTAACCCTTTTTACATTTGCATATGCTGTAACAGAATAAATTGCAGGTCCTAATTTTTCTTCAGATTCTTTTCGAACATTAATTCTTTCAACGGATTTTATGATTGAATACAATAACTCCTTATCATTCAGTAGCGGTGTTATGTCTTCACGATACTTTACATTCAACATCTTGCCTTCTTTTGAACACATTGCAACAAATCTTATTGAATTATCTAGAGAGAGAATTTCATTACATTCTAGGCTGGTTGTTTCTGAACTATTCTTAAAACCAAATTTAGAATCCATTTTTTCACTTCTTTTTACTCATAGTTAATGACTTTGAATTTTTCCATAAAAATCCACATAAGGTGTTGATGTTATTTACCATCTCGACAGAATTTGTCGAAAAGGCATAGTCTGATTCTATACTAGAACTTTCATTTTCTTTTGTAATCTCATCTGACATTATCATCTGTTTATTCTTCTCAACAATCATTCTTCCCTTTGTGGGAACCTTTCCTATTCTTGTCTCAGTTGCTCCAAAACGCTTTACAAATGGAATTAGGTTTTCATCATTAATTTCTGTAAGCAATAGCACTCGTCCACCATTTTTTTCACAAATCTTAATTTTTTCAGGAATACTAGTATGGTACATTCTTGAAATATCTTTAAGTGAAGTTACAATGTACACGTCATCAGTTGAATTTTCTATAAGTTTTCCAATGTTTGAGTATATGTTTGATCTTCCTTGAACAATATGAAATGTAGGTATGTTTACTCCCTGATTAGTTGGAATTGTTTCTTTGATTTTGTTAATGACTTCTTCTTTTGATTGTTTTAAAAGATGTAATTCGTCTTCTTTTCTTTGTAAAATCATCTTTAATACTTCTTCAGGTTTTGTCGCAACACAAAGTTTTGGTTTAGAAAAAGTTGTAGAGACAATATTTTGATTTAGTAATTTTTCGATAGTTCGATAAGTTTTAGTTCGTTCAACATCAATTTCTTTTGCAAGGGCACTAGCTGAAATTGGACCTATACGTAATAGGTTGATGTAAACATGAGCTTCCATCTCTTCAAGACCTAATATTGAAGAGAGTTGTAAACTAAGAGAATCAATATTTCGAGATGAAGTTAACTCTTTTTTCTCTTCATGTTCTAACTGCATTTGATTGACATACATTTTATGTTCTTGCCAAGTTAGTTTGACTGGAATGGTGTCATTAGTTTCAACATTTGATTTGGTTTGAGTTTTGGCTTGCGTAATTGTTGAATTTACGTTTTGTATTAAAGGACTTTCGTATAACTTATCAGTGCGATCAAAACATTCCCAAAAAAATCTTAACTAACATAGAACTATTGAACGATCAACTTGGTTGGTTTGTTTGGAAAAGGTATTAAAAATGAAAAAACTAAGTATTTACGATCTAAAAAATCTGAATTAAAAAAATTAGTCAAAGACAAAAAATATGATAAAGTACTAAAAGTAGGTTCAGAAATTTTAGAAAAGAATCCTCATGATCTAGATGTGTTATTTGTTTTAGGAGGCCTTCATTATATGAAGGGAAAATTTTCAAAGGCAATCTCATTTTTTGATAAAGTTTTAGAAATTAGTGAATTTGATCCTGAAACATTACTCTTGAAAGCAAATTCTCACTATAAACTAGGTCAATACAAAAAATCTCTTATTAGTTGTGAAAAAATTAAAGAAATCGATCCTAAAAACAAAGGTGTTTCTGAATTACTTGCTATAATTCCTAAAAATAGTGATAATTAGATAATGTCTACGCGACGTTTCATTAACTAGCTAGATGACTCTATTGCACAATCATTAGAGCAAAAATCACTTCGCATATTCTCAAATTCTTTTCCACAATGAATACATTCTCTTAGCGATCTCATTATTCTCTAGTAATATACTGCATTAAATCATATATTTCAGATCCAAAAAGTAAATATACTGATTATTGATCGCTTAATTTTCAAGCAGTTTTAGTTTACGAAGATTACGATTATACGCAACGCCAAATCGATGTGCCTCATCTCTAGCATGTTGTAAAATTTTTAGTGCTGGACTATTGCGTGGAATAATTATTGATTTTTTTCTTTTGGGAATGAATACTTCTTCATTTTGTTTTGCAAGTGACGCACAAGGAACCTTGATTCTAACACTTTGTAAAGAGCGCTCTGCAGCTTTTAGCTGTCCCTTACCTCCATCAATTAGCACAAGATTAGGGATCTCTGAATTATTCTCTGATAATCTGAAATACCGTCTCTTAACAATTTCAGCAATCATTGAATAATCATCTCTTCCTGAAACTGTTTTTATTTTGAATTTTCTATAGCCAGATTTATCGGGCTGCCCATCTACAAATCTAGACATTGAACCTACCGCATATTGCGAACCATGATTTGATATGTCAAAGCACTCTATGATTTTTGGCGGGTTTGGTAATTCTAATCTCTCTTGAAGCTCAAAAATCCCTGGGTCCATTCCTATAGACTGTATTAGATTGATATTTTTTAAAACCAACTCAATCATTTCTTTTCGTTTTCCTCGTTTTGGAAAGAGAATTTTTACTTCAAATCCTGCCTTTTTTGAGAGTAAATGTTCTAAAAATTGCGTGTTCTCAGGTAGTTCACTTACAACAATATTTTTTGGGATTGGATTGGTTGTATAATACTGATAAAGAAAATTACCAAATGTATTGTCAGCAATAAGATCAAACGAAAATCTGTTTCTATCTCGAATAACCCCATGAGTTTGGCGAAGTGACATTACAAGTGCAGTATGTTCTTCAATTTTTATTCCAAAATAATCTTCGTCTGGTGCATTTTCCACATATTCCATTTTTTGTTTGGTTTGCAGGCTTCCAAGTCTTTGTAATGTGTCTCTAATTTCTTTGGCTCGTTCGTAATCAAGTGATTCAGATGCTTGTTTCATATCATTTTTTAATTTTTGTGCAAATTCACTCATTTGTTTTTTGCCTTTTAAAATTAATTCTAAATCAGAAATGTGTTTTGGGTATTTTTTTTGGGCATCTTTGAATTCACAAGGGGCCTCACAATTTTCCAGATGATATTCAAGACAAGCTTTTTTTGGTAATGTTTTACAAATTCTAATCTTGAAAGCTTTACGCAAAGTTCCAATTGTTAGAAGCTTTGAGCTACCAGAAGTAAATGGGCCAAACACTTTACCTTTTCCTAAAAACTTTCCAGTTCTCATTCTTCTAGCTACTACAAGTCTTGGATACTTTTCATCAGTTAAACGAAGATATGTGTAACGCTGTTGATCTTTGAGCTCTATGTTATAGATTGGTCTGTATCTTTTAATCATGTTTGATTCTAGAATGTATGCTTCTCCTTCATTATCTGTTAAAACAAATTCAATATCTGAAATTTTTTCAACAAGTTTTTGAGTTTTATAATTTTGATTTT
>BFAR01000074.1 GCA_008974855.1 archaeon MnTg01 | reverse complement strand
TAACATCATCTGTGCATTTTACCATCACATTTTCACCACCCATCATTTTGAGTACTCTACCAAAAAGTTCGCCTTCGTCTGCCACTGGCAAACGAATTTCCTTTAGGGCACTTTCATTTTTTACTTGCCGTTTTCCCATTTAATTATAAAATTCAGGACAGTAATTAAAAGATAAAGCTTAATTTTCTATTAGGATTTGCATTAAATTGACCTGATTTTAAACTAATTTAAAAAAACACTGCCTAATGACTTGAAAATCATTTAATTTGATTAAAAGGAAGATAATTGATTGAAAATCTTTGATGTAATAATTATCGGAGGTGGAATATTAGGCACTACAATTTCTTACTGGATTTCTGACCTTTATGATCTGAAAATTTGTGTAATTGAAAAAGAGTCACAAGTGGCAATGCATGCTAGTAGTAGAAATACTGGAGTGGTACATTCTCCATTCTATCTTAATCCAGATTCAAAGAAAATCTTAGCAAAATCTGCTTTGATTTCGTATAACATGTGGGAAAATCTTGCAAAAGAATCAGGGATTCCTTGGAAAAAAACTGGAGTTTTTGAATTAGCTCTAGATGAGAAACAACATGAAAGCTTGAAAGATTACATGAAATGGGGAATTAAAAACGGCCTATTAGAAGAAGATTTAGAGCTTTTGACAGGTAATGAAGTTTCAAAAAAAGAACCCAATGTAAAATGTCACTCGGCAATATATTGTAAAAAAGAGGTATCTACAGATTTTGGAGCATTTACTAGACTGATTAGAAAGGAATCGGAGAAAAATGGAACACAGTTTCTTTTGGGAAATAAGGTAAATTTAGTTGAAGAAAAAAAGGATCATTCCATAATTAATCTAGATGATCAATCAACAATTTCTTCTAAACTGGTAATAAATTGTGCAGGTGGAAATTCACTTGATATAGCAAAACAATTTGGATTGGCAAAAAAATATTCTGATCTACATTTTAGAGGAGAATACTGGATTGCTGATTCAAAATACAATGAACTTGTAAAAACATCCATCTACACTGTTGCCGAGTTTAAGGGATATCCATTTCTTGATCCACATTGGATTAAGAAAGCTGATGGACAAAGTGAGGTTGGTCCAAATGCAGTACCAATTCCTAGTCCAGATACCTATTCTGGTTATATGGGAGATATATCAACATCGATTTCAAAACTCAAAGAAATTGTCACAGGTAATGCAATAAAATTACTATCTGATCCTGAATTTTTATCACTCATATCTAAAGAATGGCTAAGTTCCATTTCAAAAACCGCAATGATTAATCGAGTTCAAAAATTTATTCCAAAAATTAGACCAGAATATTTTTCAGAAAGAGGAACGGCAGGAATCCGAACCCCACTAATTACACCTGAAGGAAAATTCTTACCAGATGTACTGGAGTTGACAACTGCATCATCATTTCATATAATAAACTACAATTCTCCTGGTGCTACCGGAGCACCAGCTTATTCTGCATTTGTAGTAAAAAAGATGCAAGATCAAGGCATCTTAGATTTTACTAAAAATCCAAAACGTTCAATATGGAATTTTGAGGAAGTTTTGAACCAAGCTTAATATCTAAATCAAAATTAGTGTAGATTGATGTTGCCAGATCGATGTTCTGTCAAAGAAAAAGGTAGGGACTGTGTTAATCCACCTGAATTTGTAATCTCTGTTACAGAAAAAGATGATGAATATATGGTAGGTGTTACTTGTCAAAAACACAAAGATAGAGTTTCAGAAAAATTAATTATTTTGCAAAATGAAAGCAAAATCCCTAAAGGTAAAATTAAATTCTCAGAACTAAAGTCAGTTGGCACAGATTGTGTTAGGTCAGACCCTGACGATTTGATTCAATTATAATTTTTTAGCCTATGCCTTGTATTGGAAAAACCAAGAAAACTGTAAATATCTAATGAGTTGATAATTTTTGGGCATGACACCAGAAGAGGAACTAGCAAAACGAATTGATGATAATTCTCAAATGTTTGAAACATGGAAAAAAACAACTGAAAAAATTTCACTAGCTGAATTTAAAAAAGCGATTAAATCTTTTAGAAACGGAACTGAAGAATCTACTGAGCTTTTAGGAAAAGATGTACCAAAAGATGCTGATAGAATTGCATTTAATTTAGTTGCTAGTCGTAACGCATTTAGTTCAGTTTTACTTTGGGGCGCATCTTTAGAACTATATATAAAAAGATTAGAAACAGAACTAAAAAAAGCTAAAGTTAAAACAAAAAAGAAAAAATCTAAAAAATAATTAATTAAAAATTAACATTGATTTATTTACATTAGCATGTTACATCATGTGATGCTAAGAGATCTTCTCTCAGACATAATCAAGATTAATGATATTTTAATAATTGTAAGGACAGAGGGTGCTATTATTGAAATGAGGAGCAATTCTCTAAACCTTCGTCAAAAAGATAAGTGGATTACAATTGGTGAAAATAACGGTCCATGTCACATGCACATTGATGCTAGTATGATTAATGAAGTAAGATTCATCAAAGAACAAAAAACTGATAGAATTAGCCATAGTTTAAGATTCTTTGATAAAAATGGAGAAAAACAATTTTCTACAGTGTTTGCAAAAATGTATGATAAAGAAATGAATCTTAATTTAGAAAGAAAAAAACTCTATGATAATTTGTTTCAAAAATATGGCTCTCAAGAAATAATAAAATTTAATTTTGAACCATCAAACTGAATAAATTAACTTTTTCCCAGCAAGTCCAAGCTTTAGATTTTCAACTGTAATCTCTGCCATCTTGGCTCTCGTAATAATTGATGAGCTTCCAATGTGTGGCGATAAAACTACGTTTTGCATTTTTGTTAGTGGATGTTTTTTACCAATAGGTTCATGGGAAAATACATCTAATGCAGCACCTGCAATTATTTTTCTTCGTAATGCAATAACCAAATCTTGTTCTTTTATTATCTTGCCCCTTGAAGTATTGATTAGATACGATTGCTTTTTCATCTTTTTAATCAATGGTAAATTTACTTGTTCATGGGTCTGTTTGGAATAAGGGACATGAATGGATAAGACGTCGCTTTTCCTGAATAGCTCATTTTGAGTTACATATCTTACATGAAGAGATTTTTCCTTTTTTTGGGCTAGCCGGCTTTGCTTATGATAGATTACTTTCATTCCAAAGACCTGTGCTCGTTTTGCAACAGCTAGTCCAATCCGCCCTAGTCCCCATATTCCCAAAGTTTTTCCAATTACTTCATCTCCTACATATGTATCAGCCCCAAACACCCTATTCCATTTGCCAGCTCGCACTAGTCTATCACCCTCAGTGACTCTTCTAAGCAAATCAAGAATTAGAGTGATGGTGAGGTCTGCAGTAGCTATTGTTAGAACGTTAGGAGTGTAACCAATCGTTATGTTCCTTTTTTTTGCAAATTTTGAATCAATATGATCGTATCCAACGCTAAATGCGCTAATTGTTTTTAATTTTGCTCCAGCCATTATGATATGTTTATCAATATTATCATAAGGAAAGCAAATCAATCCATCTTTATCCTTAATTTTTGCAAGTAGTTTTTTCTTTGGAATTGGAAAAGGACCTGAATTAATCTCAATATTGTAATGTTTTTTTAACTCCTTAACAGCAAAATCCTGCAGAGTCCTAGTAAGAAAAACTTTCTTTTTATTGTGCTTTTTCTTCATCAAAAAGAAGGAAATGCCTTAAACCATTTATAAGATCTTGTTTTAGGAAAGGCATGAGTTCAGATACTAAAAACAATGAAGAATTTGCTATTTGTATTGAATGTGGAAATTCCATAGAAAAATGTGTCTGTGTTTGTCCATATTGTGGAGAACGTGACAAATGTGAGTGCGCGTTGTTTGATGCTGCAACTGGTGGTTAACAAAATTTGGTAATCACATTATTAATATCTGCAAATAACTCAAGGTGAACATGACAACTGATCTTACTTGGTTAATTGGTGG
>BFAR01000073.1 GCA_008974855.1 archaeon MnTg01 | reverse complement strand
AAAAATTAATTGCAACAGTTGATGAGGTTTTAGAACATATCCAAGTTTCACTTAAAGTGATAGAGTAATGCTAGACCCAAAAATCATCAGAGAAGATCCTGAAAGAATTCGAAAAATGCTAAAAAATCGAGCTGTTGATTTTGATTTTGATGGATTAATACAATTTGATAAACATCGACGAGAGCTTATCATAAAAACAGATGAATTTAGAAAAAAAAGAAATGATATATCATTAGAAATTGGAAAGAAGAAAAAAGCAGGAGAGGATACTGCGCCTTTACTAGAAATGATGAAAAAGGTATCTCAGGAACTTGAAACTCTGGAGACCACACAAAACAAGACAGAATTAGATTATTCAAAACTCGCATTAACCATACCTAATTTTATTCATGAATCAGTTCCAATCGGACAAGATGAAACTGCAAATAAGGAAATTAGAAAATGGGGACAAGTTTCACAACCAGATTTTAAAATCAAAGATCATGTGGATTTTTCAACGAGTTTGGACCTAGTTGATCTTGAACGTGCGGCAAAAGTAGCCGGAGCAAGATTTTATTTTTTAAAAAATGAATTAGTTAGATTAAATCATGCCTTAATTCAATATGCCTTAGATTTTCTTTCAGAAAAAAACTATACACTTGTACAACCACCATACATGATTAATCGTAATTCTATGGAGGGCGCAATTATTGCAGAAGATTTTGAAAATGTAATTTACAAAGTAGAAGATGAGGATCTATATCTAATTGGAACATCAGAACATGCTGTTGCAGCAATGCACTCTGATGAGATTTTAGATGGAACAAAATTACCAATTAGATATGCGGGAGTTAGTCCTTGTTTTAGAAAAGAGGCAGGGGCTCATGGTAAAGACCAGAAAGGAATTTTTCGAGTACATCAATTTGAAAAAATTGAGCAATTTATTTTTTCTAGACCAGAGGATTCTTGGAAGGAACACGAAAAAATGCTAGAAACTGCCGAGGAATTTTATCAAAAACTTGAAATTCCTTACAAGGTAATGCTTCTCTCTAGTGGAGATATGGGAAAAGTTTCTGCAAAAACATATGACATTGAAGCCTGGATGGGAGGTCAAAATGCATATAGAGAAATTGTTTCTTGTTCAAATTGTTTAGAGTATCAAGCAAGAAGATTAAAGATTAGATTTAGGGATAAGTCAAATGAGCAAACACAATATATTCATACTTTAAACAGTACACTTGTAGCAACATCAAGAACACTTGTTGCAATTATGGAGAACTTTCAGACAAAAGATGGTCACCTAACAGTTCCAAAAGTATTACAAAAATACCTTGGTAAAAATACAATCTAAATGCAGTACCACTTATATTTTGGCTCTAAAGGTCGATACTAGTTGGCAAGAAGAAAAACCAAAGTAAAAGACAAGTGGAGAGAGAAAAAATGGGTGACAGTATTTGCACCAGATTCATTTAACAATGTTCCAATTGCATATGTTCCAATCACAAGTGAAGAAACTGCAAAAGGAAAAGTTCTCGAAGTAACACTATATGATATTCTAAAAGGAGACCCCTCTCAACATCAATACAAGATGTACTTTCAAATTGATAAAGTAGAAGGAGACAAAGCAACAACTATTTTCAAAAGATACGAATATGCAAAAGAGTTTTTGAGAAGTTTGATTAGAAGAGGTTCATCTAAAATTGAGTATGTTCTTGACGTTAAAACAAAGGACGGGTATATTTTCCGAATTTTGGTTTTAGGTTTAACACATAGACCACTTAATACATCAAGACAACGTGCATTTCGATTAATTGCAAAAGATGTAATGGAAAAAACAATTCCTCAAATGAGTATTGATCAGTTTGTTCAGGCAACATGTTATGGAAAAATAAACTCAGATATTATGGGAGCCACTAAAAGAGTGATTAGAATGCGACATGTGGGATTAGAAAAAGTAAAACTAGTAAGAACAGCAGAAGCTGAAATTGCATTACTTCAAGCTTAAGTATTTTATAATTTTTCATAGATAAAAAATGGCAGAAAAGCTAGAGATTACAATAGAGATAATTGTACATGCTACAGAAGATGTTGAAAAAATTTTAAAAGCATTTTTCGAACAATTTAATATTTCAGAAGATGAGTTTTCAAGGCAGAATCTTACTGGACATTTTGAAAATCCTATAACTTTACTTCGTGCTAAAATTAAAAAAAACGATGCTAGAAATTTTCTTCAGAGACTTCTCTCAAAAATTCCTAAAGACCAGATTTCAGAAATAATTGAGGATATTGAAAATCATATTCAAGATTCTACTTTGTACCTTAGATTTGGAAAACAGGATTTGATTAAAGGTAAAATTACATTAAAAGAAAAAGATGCAGTAAAGTTTAAGATATTTACACCAATTTACAAGAAAAACGATATCGTAGAAAATTATGTAAAGCTTTTGACTAAATCAGAGTAATTTATTGGATAGAATTTTAATATGATTATTTACCATAATAGATGGGAATGAAGAAATAATAGCCGCTCCAGTCTGAGCAAACGCGCTGTGAAGACGCCGCGACGAACCGACCCAATAATTTATTTAATTTTGGATTATTTTAAATACAGTTGTTCAAGCTGAGTAGCTATGAGTTTTGATTATGATGTGATAATAGCTGGTGGAGGACTTGCAGGTACAATTGCAGCTCAATCTGTTTCATACTATTCAAAGCAGAAATTATCAATTTTAGTAATTGATAGAAGTAAACAAATTACTCCCGGCCAAAAAAACATTAGCGGTTGGACTTGTGGAGATGCAGTAAGCAAAGAAACTGTTGACTTTATGACAGAGCGAATAAAAATTCCATGGACAGAGCCTGAAATTGAACATCATGTAAAGGGAGTAATGGCGTTTTCACCTGACAGGGAAACATCTATTCCATTTGATGGAGATGGATACATGTTAAATAGACAGAAACTTCCAGAGGTACAAAACCAAAGAACACTAAAGATGGGAGTAAATTTTGATTTTGAGATTAATTTGACAGGTCTTGTATATGATGGCAATCAAGTAACTGGTGTTCAAGGAGTTGATAATAAAACCAGAGGGCCTTACAAAAAAACTGGCAAGTTAGTAATTGACGCAACTGGTGTAACATCGATGCTGCGAAACCAAATTCAAAACACTACAAAGGTTGAAAGAAAGGTTGACAGACGTGATGTGGAATCTACCGGACGTCACATCATGTATTTTGATAAAGGTGAAGAAGACTTGTCAGAGTTTGATCCTGACTATTGTATTATTCATTTAGATCAGGACATTGCCCCAGGTGGATATGGATGGGTTTTTCCAAAGGGGAAAAACAAGGTAAACATTGGATTAGGTATTGAAAAAACAATATTAGACAAACGAAACAAGAGACTGGGAAAAAATGATAATGTATCTAGTCTTATCGAAGAATATGTTCACAGAAACAAGGCAATCAAAAATCCTAGACTCTCTACTGATGATGGTGATAAAAACAATGCGAGTGGAAACTTTCAGGTCTCTGTTAGAAGACAAAATGATTGCCTAGTCGCAAATGGCTACTTGTTAGTGGGGGATTCTGCGTGGATGCCTAAACCACTTGATGCGGGAGGAATTGGTCCAGCGTTAGTTGCAGGAGCTTTAATTGGTAAAGTCGTAACAGAAGCAATAGAATCTGGCGATGTTACAGAGAAAGGACTGTGGAAGTACAATAAAGAATTCATCAATGAGTATGGATACAAAACAGCAGGTCTTGAAATATTTCGCAGATTAATTCAAACACTAACTAATGATCAAATCAGTTATGGCATGAAACATTTCTTAGGAAATCTAGATGTTGAAGCAATTTCAAAAGGTGAGCATCCTGACTTTGGTGGACTAACTAAATTGGGAATGTTGATTAGAGGAGCTTTAAACAAAAAACTTGCAGAGGGACTACGATTTACAACTGAAGTGAATAAATGGCTTACAAAGCACTATTACGATTTTCCTGAATCTCCTGAAGGTTTTGAAAAATGGCAAACCCTATTGCATAAAAAACTAAGAGAATCTAATACAAAATTAGAAGCTCATTACAGTTAGTAGAAAGTGATTTCGTAAAATTACTTTCAGATTTGAAGAAAAAGATCCACTTTATCTAAAATGAACTCGTATTGTACGTATGACCAATCCGCAAGAATCAAAAGATATTTTTTCAATCTGTCAAAAAAACGTTGATAAATTTTTCAGTGAAATTGAAAAATCGACGCCAAAATATCAAGAATCAGCAGCTAAACTTCAGAAAAATTACATTGAAGCATGGAAGAACGTCATTAATTCGGCGATTGCCTTAGAACAGGAATATGCAACCAAGGCAGGTTTGAGAGTTGATGTACCTGAAGCAGCTATGGATTCTGTTCGAACTATTACAAGGCAGGCCAGCGAAGCACTTGCAGCTCAAAATAAGGCTGTAATGAATTCTACTGAGGTAACAAAACAAGCATTCAATGCATTCAATGAGAATACAAAATCATTTGCTTCACTGAACAGAAACATAATGGGATTCATGATGTCAGTTTTTGAACAAAGATCAAAAAACTAGGGCATAAGATCCTTACTTTTTTCTTTAAATTCGATAAAGAAGTCTTAAAGATGATACAATGAGTGAAACTTGGAGAGAAAGACTCAGCCGAAGGAGATTGGAAATAGGAATAGAAGGACCAGAATACGATTACATTCAAAAATATATCGAGTTCTATTGCTCTGAGGCAGATGGTAGATGCAAAAAAATTGATATGAACAAAACTGTGGATGAAGTAATCAACTCTATGAAAGATGAAAAGTTTGATAGTTTTACCAAAGGAGTTATTGATTCCATACACAAAAAACGTGGTTATGATCCTCATGACGAAGATAAAAAAGAGATTGCTCCATTAACTTCCTAATAATGTTCATGAGACAAAAAGAAGATATTCGTTCTAATTTTGCTAAATCACTTTACAAAATGTAAAAACTTGAATGACTAATCTGAAATAACGTTAGAATTATCAGTAATATGAACAGGTCCAGTTGGATTAGAAAGACCGTCACTTTTTTCCCATTTTTTTAACCCTAAATACAATTTTTTTGCTATCTCTTTTTGTCTTTTGTTTTCTATTCTGGCAATTAATGTTGTAAGAGGTATTGGCTTGATCAATACCTCTACTTGACCATCAAAATCGTTTAGCTCAGACAAAAGATTAGGTCCATGACCGGTAACAAAAATTATCCGTTGTTCAGGACATTTTTTTAAAATTTCTTTCGCAAGAGTTAATCCATCTTTGACTGGCATTAGATAATCAATAACAACTACATCATATGGCGTTGGACGATTTTCATTATTAAAGGTCAAAGCATAGGTATAATTTTTGATGCATTCCTCTCCATTTTTTGTAAGAAAAACCTCATGCCCTAATGCATCCAAAGCCATTCGATATTGATGAGCAATATCTTCCTCATCTTCTGCTATGAGAACCTTCAGGGACATTTTATGATACTATTATGGAATCGAATCTAATCAAGTATTGTTTGTTCTAAAAAACAATTATGAACAAAATTATAAAATCTTCAATTTGTGTGTTCAAATTAAACACAACATCCGGTATATTCAAAATTGTTCTAACAAGTATATGACCAGAAGGTATCTTAGGAAAATAAAATCTTCCAAAGAAAACAAGCCTTCTAAAAAGATTCATCTCAATAATGTGGCTTTGAATTTTGAAATAGACAAGGCCCTAGCACCACAAGAACGCGTTATAACATTTGATGAAAAACCAAATAATTACAGTAAAGAAAAATTACTACATGAATCAATAAGAAATGCTTTAGATGCAGCAGGTAATGCTGGTCTAACTATCCGCTTTTTTAATCTACGTTTGGGAGACAGAATTTCTAAAATTGAGAAAGCAAAAAAAATGTACAAGAGCCCATACCTTGAAATTGAAACATCAGAATCTCATGGTTTAAAAAATACAAAAAAATCAATCAAAATTCCAATAAATCAACTAGCTACTAAAGATAAGAAAGAGTTACAGAATTATTTTTCTTTATTAATCAATTTATCAAAATCTAATTTCAATAGTAAGATTGCAACAAAATTGAAAAAATAATAAATTAGATTATGTTAAATGTCGCTAAATCATTTTTATTGTAATTAGACAATATGAAGTATATAGCATGAAAACAAAATCTAAAGAAGACAATATGGCTTATTGCAATAAACATCAAAGGGCTTATCCAATGACTTTGGGCTGTCCTCGATGTAATATGGAGTCTAAATAATCAGATGTAAATTTCAGTGCAAGTGTATATTTAGTTAGAAGAAAGTAATCAAAATTGAATTAATCCTCGCTCAAGCATCCATTGTACTCCTATTGAAAATTCATCATTAGACATTGTGCCATCAATCCATTTTTGCGAATTAGTTTTAATCCAAATTGGGATCTCAGAAGAAGGATCATCTGTTGTTTGCTTGGAATAAGGTACGTGAACTATTTTTTGTTCCATAAGATACTTCAAAGTAGCAACGTATTGTTGATCTGACATTTGCTGGTTTACCCAATATTGTGTTAGATTCTTTATCCAGTCAGGAATTTTAACAAAATTATCGCCTACAGTTACTACAAACGACGCTCGAGCCACATTGCCAGCAGAGTCTATTGTATAGCATCTTACTGTAGTTTTTCCAATTTGAAAAATAGTTTGTGAAGTCTTATCACAGTCAACTCGTATTTGGCCATCAACATCATCTGTTGCTAAAATTGATAATGAAACAGGAGTAGGAACTGTGGATATTTTGTAAATATCCCCCTGGGTAGTGATGGTTGGCTTTACAGTATCAGACGAATCAGTAGCAAATGCGTTATTCGAAGCAGTAGTTTGTAGAAGTAGAATTGAGATAGTCATAGATAGTAAGATAATCTGCTTCATGAAGTTTAATCAGACTCCCGTTTCATGTTATCGTTTGACATCATCGATCTAAACCAGTTAAGGGTTACTACTTAATTCTACCAGCGATGTGCAAAATGAAAATCAAAAAATGTGTGAGATAAAGTGAGAATCTGTGAATTATTGTGATTATTTTTTTTAATAATTATTTTTGTTTGTCTATATTGCAAGTTGTGCAAATTGCACAGATCTATGAGTAAATTTGTAGAGTTTATTTTACTTGTGATGCATAACAAATAATTGCATTACAAAATATTGGTAAGCGGTATGTTGTGTTTCAGGTAGGTTGATCACCTACTTTTTTTTAATTTTACTATGATTATTCATTTTTATTAAACTGTATTAGAATGTCTATTTTGCCTGCTTCAAGTTTTTGTAATGGCACATACACTTTATGAATCTCAACGTTCTAACATGGATTGAATTTTCGAAATGAGTTTAGATTCCTCTAAAGAAGAAAGAATTGAAATTCTTATGTTTTTTATTCTCATAACGTCTTCGGAGTATAATTGATAGGTATCAATGATATGGTTAAAATCATAATTTTCTAGGTAACTTTTTGCAAATTTTAAAAGTTCAGAAAAATCATCTGATTCATTATTCGAAGCCTCTATTTTGTTGCATAAAACTTTGACCAAGCCCTGAATTTTGCCAAGTTGTACTTGTATGATATCAAGATCACTTGGATTATCCTTCATCTCCTTAAGAAAATTGTAGGATTCAGAAATTTGAGTCAAAAGACTTTTGAAATATTCGTCCATTTCTCTCATTCATATTAATTTAAGGTAGATTTTAATTTCATCATAAAGTAGCAAAGGAATGGTCGAAGTCCTTTATCAAGATCTCAGTAAGAAAGATTTCAAGTATTACTACATTGGTATACCACTGGATTGGAAGGGAGCTAGAGATAATGAGGTCACAGTCGTAGTTTCTGATATTTGTGTGATCATACCACAAACAATTTCAGGGGCTACTGGTGAGCTAAAAGTTCTCAGGCTACTTGAAGCAATGATGGAAGGCGGCATAATTAATGCTGGGGATATTCAAAAAGCAATTGAACATATTCTGTAATTAGTTTAATCACCACTTTTTTTGCAAGAAAGATTATTCTTTTTTATTAAATTCAGATATTTTTTCTAGTCCAGGTTGCATGTGTTCTTTAAAAAAATGATCAGAAAAATCAAAATAAACTCGAAATTCTCTTTCTGGTTCACAATAACTACATTTCCAAACTTCGGTTTGAAGATTATCTGAACCCTTTGAATCAATGTGTGCTTCTAAAATTACTTGAATTACTTGGTTTATTGTAGAATCTGTAATTATTGCCTCTCTTTCTAATTCTTCTAGAATGGTTGGACGCAAAATAAGCTCAATTGCATTTTGAGATTTTGTGGAAACTTTTTTTGAAACGGTTTTTCTTTTTCGTTTTGGTTTAGGTTGTGGTTCTGTTGGAATGGTTTCTTCTTTTGGAAAGATTTCCTCGTCTATTGAATCGATGTTGTCTTCTTCTGAGTTTATCTCTGCTTTATCATCTGGAACCCACCAATACCAATTAAACCAATTAGACATATCCCATGGGGAGGCAGGCATTAAAAGCAGTAAAAGTTATGCCTTTCATATTGGATTAAGGTTGAATTTTATTACAAAATTGTTTGAAAATAATCAATTAAAAAATGAGATTCTAATTTCAATTAATTTGCTAGATCTAAAACTCTAGTTTTGTTTGCTTTTTTTCATCCCAAACTAAATCGCTCATGCCAAGCTCAAGTCGCAATGAGTTGGCAGTAGCTGGCGCAAAGCCCTGATAATGGTTGTTTGTCATTATCAAAGCCATCGAAGCTTCACCTTCGATTTTTTTTAGCTTCGCAGCCCATGCTTTAATAGAATCACTACGATCTCGAACCACTCTACCAAACTCTGAATCAGGAATGGAACGATCCCCAATCAATCTAACATACACAAAGTCTGACGTTAGAATAGTTGGATTGTACACTTCAGGAATATCATTCCAAACTAGACAGATATTTTTTTCAGTCAAATAGTCAATTGCCTCATCTGTAAACCAAGATGCATGTCGTCCCTCTATTGGAAATCTATAGTAGTCTGGTAAATACGAAAAAAGCTCATCCAAGTGTGGTCTAGCCTCATCAAAGCTTAATGACGGTGGTAGCTGAAACACCAATGCTAAGATTTGAGACCTCAGTTGAACCAACGATCCTAAAAACTCATACACTAGTCCCTTAATGTTTTTTAGCTTGTGTTCGTGTGTAATTTTGCCAGGAAACTTTGCAGTAAAAGAAAAGTCTTCAGGAGTATCAGAAAACCACTTTTTTGTAATGAATTGATTTGGAGTCTGATAGTACGTTGAGTTAATCTCTGTAATATCAAAAATTGTACTATAATACTTGAGCCATTCTATACTTTTGAGGAATTTGGGATAAAATGTTCCAGACCAACCTTCGTAGCTCCATCCTGTGCAACCAATTTTCAGATCCATAGAATAGTATAGTGAAAGTTTGCTAAATCACTTTAGAATCAAAATGTAGTGGGTCCGATGGAACCTATCCCGATATTTTATATGAGCTTGAAGTAAATGATAGTGTAGAGGAGAAAGATTAATGGAAGCAACTAAAGGAAGTAACATTGACAATGTTCTGCTTGAGCACTTTGAAGAAGAGATATGGAGTAAGGTTCCGCATCTAGAAGATAAACAGGGCAAAGCAAAGGTTGTCAACGCAACACCGCTAATTGATTTAACTGAAGATTTGAAGGAATGTGCAAAAAACGTGTACAACTTGAATCTTGCCGATGCAGACCTGAAAGTTTTCGGCAAGTTTGATTCTAACTTACTAACTGGCTCAATTAAAATCAGGCCTGCAGTCCACATAATCCATGACGCCATTCTTACAGGGAAGCTTAAGAGTGGACAGACAATAATTGAGGCCACCTCAGGCAACTTTGGGATAGCCCTTGGACTGTTATCTAAACTTGGACTAAGTGTAGTTGCGCTTGTCTCAAGAAGGCTACAGGAGGGAGTCTTTGAGGAGCTAAGAAACGAGAATATACGCATCATGGATCTTGACATGGACATCTGCCCTGCTCCAGGAATGAAAGACAGCCCAAATCTTTTGGCTGCAAAAGCAACCGCTGTTAATATTCGCTCACAATTAACTGAGCTTGGATTTGATCCTGACATTTTTGATAAAGCAAGCTCTGAGATACAATCGCTTTTAGCTAGCCAAGACATCATAAACTTGGCAAAGTTTCTTGCCAAAATCTACGGTTGTTTCTGCCCAGAACAGTATGACAACGAATTAAACATTGAGGTACATAGAACTGTTACCGCAGCAGAGATAGACCAACAATTACATGAAAAAGGAAATTCGCTTGCAGACTTTGGAATTGTCTGTACTTTTGGTACAGGCGGCACGTCTGGTGGCTTGAGCAGATACTTGTCTGAAAAATATGGAAAAAAGTCTCTGCATGTAGTATTTCCACATGCTAATCAAGATGTTGGAGGAATTAGGACAAAAGCCAATGCAGATGGCTTGAAGTTATACGAACCTGAAATATATGCAGGACAACATGAAGTAGATTTTGAACAGGCAAAACTTCTTCTAAAGTTTTTTGTAGACAAAGGTCACGACATTGGCGAAAGTAGTGCGCTTGCACTATATGCTGTGATACAAATGGCAAACTTTGGCGGCGGTGGAAAGTTTGTAGTAATAGTTGCTGATGGAATACAAAAGTACAAAAAGAATTTCGAAGAGATTGGAAAGAAGCAGAAGCGTACTCAGGTATCCCTGCAGGAAGCTGCATCAATCATAGGCGACTATGATAGAGTAATCTGGATTCATACCCAGTATACTCCTAAAGAAGAAGGAATAGAGCTAATTGCAAAGTCTCTTGGGGTTGATAAAAGTAAGATCGCTGTGCCAAAGGCAAGTACCGTGAACCAACTATTAACAACACAACAAATTCCAGATGAGCTAAGTGAAGCTCTGCAAGGCTCTAATGGCAAGTCGTTGTTGGTTTGTATGGCTGGAAATACTTCGTTGATGGCCGTTAAAGTACTTGCAGGCAAAGGCATTGTAACTGAAAGTTTGAAAGGTGGGATATCAGACCTGCCTCAAGCAAAAAGTAAATCACCTGCTGAATTTATCAAAGCAGCTACCGAATAATAGTAAACTTTGATTTTTCTGCCCCATCAGAGCGTTGATCATTTGTAGTTAATTTTTCTAAATCACTTTACAATCTAAAAATTCTTAATTCAATAACAAAGTTCAGGTAATAAGAAATTGCACTTTTTGCATTGAAATACCACGATGTAATTTCCTATTCTTGCAACTTTTGCCCAATCGGGGTGTTCGGTACCGTATTTGTATGATGGTAAATCCTCTTTCATGGCTTTTAGATAATCATCTGTAATAGTATCGCATGAAATATCTGACCATGTTTTATTTCCACACTTTGGACATTTTACCATATCTAGTTAGTACATTCTGGTTTGAAAAATCTTATGTTTTCCTATAAACAATAATCGTCTAAATTCTGAAAATTCCTGATTGGTTTGTTGAAGATGTTAACAGTTATACCGTAGATTTTGGACATTTTTAAAATATAAGAAAACGGTAGAAAATGCAATGGATGAACAACTGAAAAAAACTATGTCAATAAAGATAAAACGCTTAGATATGTTCCCAAATCATTTTTTTGGAATTGCTGAGATTAACGGAGAAGACTACAAGATTAACATTCAAGGTCAGAGTGTGTTTAGAACGAATTTAATGAAACTGCCAATAAAATTTAAAGATGAAAAAGCACTATTACGTCTAAGCGGAATTAATGGATCTTTTTTTGAGGATATCGTAAATTTCAAAGGAAAATCTGAATGGATAGAAATAGACTCTGATAGAATTTTGACATATTTGGCAGATCATCAAGATCAAATTGACACTATAGATGTTCTAAGTAGGTTCTAAACTCTTTTAGTTTTCCTATAACAGTAATTATTAAATTCTGAAAATTCTTAATCGTAATTTCGGTAAATCACTTTATGAGATTAGAAATCGTTAATTGTTTGGATTAACACGGCATTTGTGCTTGGATTTTTTTCTTCTCTCAAAAACCTCGCCGCATTTTTCACAAGCATGAAATCTTCCCACATGATAGATATTGTTTTAATATGATTTACTTTTTTCTTTGTTTTTCTTTTATTACCACACACGTACCAGATGCTTTTGCTACAAGAATTGGGGGATCCAAGACATCACAAGCGCTTTCATGTCTTTGATCAGGACTTTGAGCAATAACCTTGAATGCTTTAAAGCTCATTTTTCTACTTGATTTTCCTACTTTGGTAATTTTTCCAATAACCTCGATGAAATCCCCACCATGAACTGGTGACAAAAACTCTACATTATCATATGCACGAAGCAGACCCTCGTCCCCATCATAACGAATTGTCAATTCAGTTGCCAAGTCTCCAAAGAGATTAAGAATTCGTGCACCATCAACAAGGTTTCCAGCATAGTGTGCATCTTGCGAACTCATACGCAGTCGTAATTTTGCTTCTGGAAGAGATTTTGTCATGTCTTAAAATTAATCTAGTAGAATGAAAGTTTTTTTAAAATTTCTCTATTTTTCTAAAACGTTCATACTTTCTCACATCTTTTAAGTAAGATCACGATGTAGTATAGTTTTAGATGATGTTCATTACAGGTGATGTTTGTCCTCTTCGGGGAATCTATCTATATTCGGGCCATCCTGATAACAGCAAAGGATGCCATTCCAAATGGTTTGAACGAGATATCGTATTAGAAATAAAACAAAAATTTCCACGTGTCGGTGCATGCATAAAGCCTGCACAATGGGTCTTTGTCAGGCCTCCATGAAATGAGGGAATGGATTTGATAGAAAAAGAATTTGAATCTGATATGCTGTATAATAAAATAGTTCATTTCTATATTGATAAGAAGAACTATTCAAAGGAGCAAGCAAATTCAATTGCTCAAAATATCATAAAAAGAGAAATTCAAAGAAGAAAATGTAAAAATCTCCAATGTGGGCATTCATTAAATGATCATATTAGAAATTCAGAAACTTGTCTAGTCTTAGAATGTAATTGTATAAAATTTGCAAAATGAATTAAAAGTAAATTCTACATCAAATTCTCAAAGATCTCTCTTTTATGCTATAATGCCGTAGTGTATAGTAATGCAGATAATAAAGCACCCAGGCTTTGCAGACCAAAAGGTAATGCAAACATCACTTGAGTTGCTACTAAAGGATAGACATAATGAATTCGGTGACCTAGCTGATATTATTGGAATTCCAAAAGCTTCACCAGGATGGGAGTTTATCATTTTAAAGTTCTGCCTTGACTATCGTGATTGCTTTGTGGCATGGTCTAATAAAGACAAAGACTTGGATCAGATTATGATTCACAAATCAATGACTCTGATTCGACAGCTAGCAAAGGGAAGAAATACAATGACTGACTTGGCGCATTGGGAAAACTTGGCGTATACTCTAGCAGAAGAATATAGGTCAGTGTATTTGAGATTAGGCTAGTTCTGGTTTCAGTCAATTTTGAGAAAAGCTGAGGGATATTGGTATAGTGTATGGTTAGAGGATATTCTAAATATGGTCAGAATCTTTGGCCGATTCGTATCATAAAAATAAAAAATCTTGGGTCCATTATTTGCAAATTTTTTTAAGTATGTCTTGTATATACCATCTTGAAGGCTGGCTTTTGATGTAGCCTTATATGATTATCATATGTAAGTCTGGCCAGCTTTCATCCTATTATTCAATTTATCATGTTTTTGGTGATGCAGTGAACATCAAATCAAGTCAAAACACATGTAATAATTTTGTATACTACAACAAAACGAATCATTTAACGACATAAGTTTCTGTAAACATGTACAACTAATACATGTAAATGGTTGTCATAGATGCAAACAACTACATTAACGACATACATTTAACAATTTGTCCTACAATTTATGCACAAAACATGTGTAACAACGACAAAAACATAATAGAAAAAATTTTGTGTTGTTTATCGTAAAATATATTACAAAACATTGCATTGTTGTGCATTTTTGTCAAAGTAAACATGTTTTTATACCAGTTACAAAGCTATTAGCGCGATGGCTACATCAAAAGCTAAACGTAGTGCAGCTGCAAAAAAAGCAGCACGTACACGAAAAAGAAATGCAGCGGCAAAAGCTGCAGCAAGAAAAAGACCTTCAAGACGAAGAACTTCTAGCACGAAAACTGCAAGAAAAACTTCAAGACGAAGAACTTCTAGCACGAAAACTGCAAGAAAAACTTCAAGACGAAGAACTTCTAGCACGAAAACTGCAAGAAAAACTTCAAGAAGATCTACCTCACGAAGAAGGAGACGTTAATCTCCTTTCTTTTTTTTCTAATTTTGTAAAAATCACTTTACAATATGAGCGTAAATTGTTCAAACGCTACACACAAACCAGTATTACTTTAAAAGATATTTACAAACTCATGGGTTTACGCTTGTGCAAAAGGTGTAATAAAGAATTTTCTACACTCACTGATGAAATATACTGTTCATTTGAGTGTGCATATGAAAAATTTGGAAAACAAAATTCTAGTTTTAAAATCAAATGACTTGATTCTAATTTCATTAAATCACTTTGAGAATTACAATGGATCATCATTAGTCAATGTGAAATAATAATAGTAACATGATATATCAGTACAACATGGGCAATATGATAGATGGAAATGTGTATCAGTGTGGGAAATGTGGTCTTGAACTTAAAATCACAAAGGCATGTGACGAAGATTTTTGTGATCTAATTTGTTGTGAACAACAAATGAAAAAAAGTGGATAATAGAAAATAATTAATTCAATCTCAAATCTGCAATGATAAGTGTTCTTATCTTCTTAATTTTGAAACTTTACCTGTGTGAGATATATGTATGCAAAAAATTACAAACATTTGCTTATGTTAAAATTTTGACCAAAGTCGTTGTTGGGTAAAATCTTAAAAACAATAAACTTGGTAATTGGTGCGATACGGCCAAAAAATGTTACTTGGAACCTTGACAAAAGTGGTACTAGATATGAAAAAATAGAAGAAGAATTTGAAAATAATTTTGAAACGTATCTTCCAGAGAATGCAATAGGGTCTGTGAAAACAAAAAAAGAAACAGAGGATGAATTTGACATGTATCTTACAGACAGTGGAATCCCGTGGATTCAGTCAAAAAAAGAAACAGATAGTAAATCTGGAATTAATGTTCAAGATACAAAAAAACCCAAATTTAGTACTGAAGAATTAATATCTGAAACTCAAATTAACTTAGCAACTATCAAAAGTATTCAAGAATCAATTGATCTTAAATCCAAAATAGTAAAAAAAGTAGTGAACAAATCAGAAAAAGTCCAAGAAATAATACATTGTAGATTTACCCCTGAAGAATTAGCACGTGAAAAGCAAGCTGACGTTGAAACTCGTAGAAGATTAAAAGAAATAATTGAATCAAAATTTACAATAGATAAACAAATAGAACTTGGTCATTTTTTTGACTCCAAAAAAGGAATAAAATATTATCTTGATAGATACAAAAATGAACATATATTCAAAGATTGGTTTGACACAACCTTCCCTAATTATACAATTAAAGATGCTCTTGAATTAGCAATTCCTTGCACATTTTCAAAAGAACAACCACAGTCAAATGCACTTGATACTTTTGACCCAAATAAAGATCTTCAAAATTACATTGACATCTACAACAATGATCCTATGTACAAAGAATGGTTTGATAGGAAATATCCAAGTCAATCAATTTATGAAATTATTGGATTGTTAGAATCTAACAGCTAGTACAACTAACCTTAATTGCTTGAATGTTTGGAACCTGCTCTAAAATATCAGCGCCACCAACTGAATTTGTACGTTCTATATTTCGAATTCCTTTAACATAACCAAATCCTTCTACCATGTCTCGTTTTACAAATTCTTCTTTATCATACTCAACAAAAATTACATCTTCTTTAATTGATGACTCTCCAACATTAATCCCAAATACTCCATTTTTAGACGCAACATTTACCGTTCCTGTAAAATGAATGACTTTTCCTTTTAGCTCATCAATATTTTTTAAAAGATCATAATAATTCCAGTCAATAGCGGCAGTAGCCAACTCACTATCTGACATTGAATCATTAACTTCAATACCACCAGTTTGAGTAGATGCATAAACTACAATCATACCTAAAATTGCAATTCCTACTCCAATACCAATTGGTTTTGATTTTGTCATAGCTTCATTAAAACAATGAAAAATCCATTAGAAAAACTCTTTTGTGAATATAAAGTATATTTTAGTTATTCAAGGTCAATTTTGCTAAATCATTTTTTAAAACATTGGTGTCCAGCAATGGCTACATTTTTGACCTTGACGAACAATTCCATCTAACGTTTCAAAAAAAGTTTGCTTCTTACATCGTTGACATACTACAACCTTCTTTGCATGGAACATAATGACCCGATTATAATACGTGAAAATAGCTAATACAGATTTGTATGTTCAACCATAACGAATCCCTTACAATTTCGCTAAATCATTATTAAAAATTCTTAATTCATAGTATTGGAATAGTATAATGTGCTAAGGAAGGGACATATCTTAGGAATTTTAGTAATTGCGATTAGTTTTGTAACTGTTCTTAGCATAGAGGCCCAACAAGATTTCAATATTCCTCAATGGATAAAAAACAACGCATTATGGTGGGGACAAGGAGATATTTCTGATGCAGATTTTATTTCAGGAATGAAATTCTTAATTGATCAAAAAATTCTGCAAGTTTCAATCACAGAAGATGATGAATTGGAGGTACAAGCAAGTATGCTTTACAAAGAAAATCAAACTCTTGACAAAAAATACATAGAAAAAGAATTCAGATTTTCAATGTGGCAACCGGAGAATTGGGAAAAACAAGCAGTATCTCCTCATCCTTTTGATGCGGGTCTCTCCGTTTATTCAATGATAGAATCTAGTACGTTTGATGAAGCCCAAGCTACGACCATCGCGGTTGTTATTGACGATATGGAAGGACTTTCTTTAGATGACTATAATGAGGCTCAATGGAACAAATACGGATATCTTTTATCTACAATTGGTAAAGTTGAATTTTTAGAGGCAGGACGTGATACAACTGCTGGTGAAAAAGACATTTGGTATGAATATACTTATGATATTCAACTTGATGATAGGATGTTTGACTCTGTATCAATTGATGTTAAACTCAAGGGAA
>BFAR01000072.1 GCA_008974855.1 archaeon MnTg01 | reverse complement strand
TCTCACCAACACCTTGCGATTCTTTGTCAATGTCTTCTTTGTACTCTTTTAACAAGGAGATTCTTTCCTGCTTGGTTAGAAAACTTCTTGCTGTTTGCTGGCTTGTTCCACAACAACTGTATCCCATCAGATCACCTCCCTGTTAATATCGTACATACGATACATAGAACAACTATGTATTTATATATATCGGACATCCAATATATGGTGTGAAAGAGACTCAAGATCGATGCTGTGACATGAGAGGATTCTTGGGATTTTTGATCCTGTTTTTGTTATCTGGAAAACCAATGCATGGCCAGGAACTAGCTGACGAGATTGGAAAAAGAAAAGGAGAAAAGCCTAGTCCTGGAACAATTTATCCTGCCTTGAAAGGTCTCAAAGAATCAGGATTTATCAAAGAAGAAAAAGAGGGAAAAATTATTACCTACGATCTTACCCCAAGTGGAAAAAAAGCACTATCCATCGCCAAGCGCAGATTTACTAAAACATTCCTGGGAGTTTTTCCCTGAGAAGATTATGAATTGTTCTTCATTTGTTACAAACACTCCTCTAAATCACATAATGCAGTATGAATGTCATGGAAAAATTATGTCAATGTGGCTTTTGTACTGATGTAAGAAAACGCAAAATAGACAAAGACATTGATGATTTTGGTATTCCTTCCTAACTTAGATTTTTTTCAACTTTAAGGTATCCCCATTTTTTCAAGTTTTTTTGTCCGCTATCTGACTGCAACAAAACATTGACTTCAGTTGCAGTCAGACTGGGCTTAGACAAGTCTTCAAGGACTTGCGGACTGGTATTTCTAGGATCAATTCCAAGCGCATCAACTAAAAAGTCATTGTATGCATTTTTGATGCCGGTCTGGCTACGGAATATTTTTGCAAGCTCAAAAGTATTTTCTTCTTGAAAATCTTTCCATTTTTCTTGGAGCCCTTTCTCTTCAATAAACTGAGAAAAAAACTCTAATTGGAACTTTTTCTTATCCATTTTTTTACACCTGCCAAATCCTTATGGTTTGGAGAGGAAAATTATCGTATTATCCTGTGTGTGTGCAATTTGCTACAACCTAGTAGTTTTATTGTAAATGTGCCTATTGGTAGTATGGGCCATGATACGTCTAATTCTGAAAAGCCTGTAATGTCTGTAGAGGCTCTACTAGTAGAAACAATAGAGCAGGTCCATTCTGAGATAGATGAAAAAACAATTCCAGACAAACACATTTTAGAATTTATCTCAAGGCATCACTTGGGTCATCTTTGGGAAGAATTTTTGTATGAAAAAGAGCATCCCAAAATTCCACTCAGTGCAGGTGAGGTATTGGCAATGATTAACATGTCTCCTGAAGAACAAGAAAAAATTCTAAAAGCGCATGAAGAATACTAAAGTATCAAAAAACTATTTTTACGTAAATCCAGTCCAAATACAAACAATGCTGATTGTTTGAAAAAATTGGAAGAAGACTAAATAAGAAGAAAAATTCCATTAAAAAGTTATGGGACTATTTAGACGAGAAACTGTAATCACAGAAACAGCATGCAAAGTTTGTGGCATGGAGTTTGCATCTACCGAGAGAACGATGCGACACATGCAAAAGGCCCATTCAAAGCCATGTAAAACTGGCGATTCTGGCTGTGGCTGTAGCTAGATTTTTCAAAAGCTTTTCATAAACCTGACATTACTAGTCTAGTAATGAAATGTGAAACACTTGTAGACAAGATTCTAGATTCTGATCATCATGTTCGTTTTGCAGCAATTTTTGACATGTCTGGCAACGTCAAAGCATCAAAAGAGCGTAAAGGAATTGTTAGAATGGTTAGCTCAGATAAAACCAAAGAATGGGCTAGTTTGGCAGTAAACGCCTGGAAACACAGAGAACAGCTATATCCAATGATTGGAGAAGGCCAGTATGTTCTTGCAGTTTACAAAAATCTAAAACGAATTACCATGCCAGTTGGGAAAGATCATCTAATTTATGTCACATTTGATAATGATGGCGGACAAGAAGACATCATTCGTGCAGTCCAAAACCAAAAGCCTGGTTTTGGTGTACCTGGGTTAGAATAATTAGAAAACCAACTTTTTCATTTTTATTATTTTTTGAAATTAATTTTCAGAGTCATGCATCTGCTCAATATCATACTCTAACTCTTCAAAACCATTCCACCAATTTGTTTCGCTAGGCATTTTCCTCGTCGACCATGATCGAAGGTAGTTAATAGATCTTTTGGTAGAATTTTTTTACAAAAATTATGTGTTTTTGAATTTAGAAAAAAAAAGAAAAAAGATAGTAAGCATCGTTTTATTGCAGGAGGTCGTTTTCTTACTTCTTTCTGATTTGCATTATCTGTTGGACTGCTATTCCCCACGACAGAGCCGTGAGGGCTACAGGAAATACACCAGACGACATTGTCTGGATAATTCCAGAGATGTTACCGCTGTTTGCGTACAGGGATAATGCTACTGGCAAAATGGCCAGAATAAGAACCGTCTTGTATTTTAGAATACTTGATAGGTTCTTTTTTTCGTGAATTTGTTTGCTCATGTTTCTTCAAAAGTGTTGTCAGCATAGAAGTATATCAAACGGACCTAACTTTTGAGGCCATTCTAGTTCATTAGCTAAACTTTTTCACAAGAAAAGTTCAACTTTTGAACACTTGGGCATATCGCTCTAGAACGAAGCATGATGCATGATCGATGACCTTGACAAAAAAATTCTAAACATGCTAATTGCAAATGGACGTCAATCTTCAAGAGAGATTACAAAAAAATTAGGCGAAGAGGGATTCAAAATCTCAGAACGAGGTTTGGGAAAAAGAATCGCCAAACTAGAACGTGATAAAATCATCACCGGTTATACTGCAATAGTTGATATGAAAAAAGTAAACATGGGAATCCCACGTCTAGTCACCGTAAAACTATCATCGCCTAAAGATTTTGTTCAAAGATTATCTGATATGAAAGAATATTTGGCTGACGCACCATTTTGTGATTTTTCAGCTAGGTCAAATGGTAGCTTTGATTGGATAGAGCTTAAATTTTTCAATAATATCGAACAAGCAAATGCAGAAGCTGATTTGTATCGAACATGGTTTGGCGATATCATAGAAGACTATCAATCATATGATCTTGATGTATACAAATTTGGATGGCAGCTATTTGAAGAAAAAGACTTTCACGCATTTATGCAGTTTATGCAAAAAAAATCTGAGAGTAAACCAACAATGAAAAAAGGTTCAGAGTATCTCAAATACGAGATTTCAGCATAAATTTTAAAATATTGAAATATTATTGTAGCAAATATTTTGTATGCCTTTGATGGTAGTATGCAAAAGTTGTGGAGGTAAATTTACCTCAAATTACCAAATGTCAAATACATCAGTATTGCACAAACCAAATTTTTCCATATCACTAGAACAAAGCTGTCCTGAATGTGGTAAAACTCATCAATATACAAAAATTGATCACTTTGTTCAATAATTATTTTTTGTAAACCTTAACTGAATTCTTGTTTTTTGAATTCAGCTAGATTCTTTCCTAGTTTTCCATACTCTTCTAAAATGCCAAAAAGTAGATTTACAGATTTTTGAACATCTCTGTAATCTCTAACTTTTTGCACCTCAGGTCTGCACTTGAATTTTAATTGTGTTTGAACCATTATTCATTTCTCCTCATATTGTAGAAAAAAAAATGGTCTGAAGATGGCCCTACATTTACGGTCGTAGGAGATAGGAAATTGGACACGACACCTTGAGAGACCTTTAATTGACCAGCAAAAAATTCAGGTCGGATTGTTTCTTCAGCCATACAATGTATACCACTACAAATTATAAGATGATATTTGTAGACCTATAACGTGACTGAATGGATTACTTTACGTGCAAAATTTCCTGATGACGAATATGAAGAAATAGAGAGAATTAAAGAAAAATATGATCTTAGCATTAACGAAATAATTCGAACAGGCGTAAAATTCTATGTGGGGTTAACTTTGGCAAAAGAGGTTATAGCTGATACCAAATATGGAAAGCAAATTAGAATTCGTAACAGAACTTTACAAGATATTTTAAACAGCCCTAAATATCAACAAAATCTTGAACAAAAAATTATCAAGCTCGTAAAGATTGGATTATCTGAGCTAATGGATACTGGTTTGGATTTTAAGGAAAAAACAATTCCCATACGAAAAGAAAGAAAGGTTGGCAGACCCAAAATAAAACGAAAGGTTGGAAGACCTAAAGACACTGGCTTTGATTCTTAGCTTGGAATTAAATTCATTTTTGGGAAAAATTAATAGGAAAAGGATATTCTCAAAACTTTGGAGTAATTTTGTCTGAAGAAAATTGGCATAATTTAGGTTCATTAGACGTGCTAAAAGATCCGTCTCTACGTGAAATATCAATTGAAGGAAAACAAATTGCTTTATCATTTCAAGACGGGGAATTTGGTGCAGTTGATAATTTCTGTAATCATGTTGGTGGACCATTAGGGAAAGGACGTTTGGATGGAGAATACATTGTTTGTCCTTGGCATAATTGGCAATTTCATAGAAAAACTGGAGTAGGGCAACCAGGATTTGAAGAAGACCAAGTGCCCCAATATGAGCTCAAAATCGAAAATGATAATTTGTTAATTAATTTACAAGCAAAAACTAAACGTAAAAAATCTCCACATCCTTTGCACCCACTATCCAGAGCAATAAGAAGAGATGATGGCCCAATTCGAGTTGTTGGAATTTCTACTACTGCGATGGATGCAAAAAATCCACGATACTCTACTTCTGATAAACTCTTAGAAGTTGCACTAGAACATGCAAAAAATGAACTTGGTGCAGAAACACTTCTCATAAAATTAAATGATCTAAAATTTAGAACATGTGAAGGTTATTACTCAAAATCAGCTAATGCGTGTACTTGGCCATGTTCTATTACTCAAATGGATTCAGACGATGAGCTAGACAAAGTGTATGAGGCATTAGTTTTTTGGGGTGATGTAATAATGGTATCCACTCCAATTAGATGGGGTGCAGCTAGTGCATTATATTACAAAATGGTCGAGAGAATGAATTGTATTCAAAATCAAATTACTATCGCAGATAGAAGTTTGATAAAAAATAAAGTTGCAAGCTTTATCATTACAGGGGGACAAGATAATATTCAAGCAGTAGCAGGACAAATGCTTGGATTTTTTGCTGAGTCTGGTTTTGTTTTCCCGCCATATCCCTATATTGCACACTCTAGAGGATGGACAGCTGAAGACATGGAGCGTAACATCGAGTATGTTGAAAATAGTACTGATCTAAAAGAAGGTGCAAAAGATTTAGTTCATCGTTCTATTGAGACTGCAAAAATTGTTCTTGGGCGAAAATTATCTGATGAAAAACTTGTACATCCAGGAAGAAAAGCACAAAAACTAAAAGTTGAAAAAAAATCTTAAATTCTGCTTTTTTGTCTGGAAAATATTACAAACATTTTGTTAATAGACTAAGTTCCTTTGTATTATTGATGGCAAAACTTTGTTGTGTGGACTATGGATTTGAGTGCGCTTTTGCTGCAGAATCAGACGATGCATCAAAGATGATTGAGGATTTTGCAAAGCATACATCAGACCAACACGGAATAGAATATTCTAAAGAAGTATTGATGCGGTTTATGCTTAGAAAAGGTGACTCAACGTCTGAACTTACCAATATGCAGACAGCGTAGACTACTCAATTACAATTTTTTCTAATATTCTACTATCGGCACAATCTGAATGAAATTCTTCATAGACCACATTGCATTCTGGACAAACAAATTTGAAAACCCTTTGACAAGTTATACACTTCTCTGTCTTTATGGTTTCTTCCCCACAGTGTCTACAAAGTTCAAATTGCATATATTACACTTTAAAAATTCTCAATAATAATCAAGTGTGTTTTCATTTGTGACACACAGGTCAATATGGTACACTACACATTCCTTAGTTTATATTGATCTTCTAATCTTTTTTGTAGTTTACGTTTTCTGGTTCGTCGTCAGCTTCTACTTTGATAACTATAGTTTTTCCTAACTTGTTGAATATTCTCTGTCTTTTTTTATTAGTGAACAGTCGGCCAACAATTACATCAATAGGTAATAGGAAAGCTTTGCCCAAACTTGAGATAGCAATACTTTTGATATCAGCTTGACCCCCACTCAAATTTGTAATTTTAAGATGTAATGCCATCTTACCAATTGATTGACCAGTTTTATATTCTAAAATTAACCAGTACAAGAAAAACACTATACTTATTGTAGTATGTTCAAACGAAGAAGATTGTTCAAAATTTCCTTCCATAATTGGTTCAAGATTTGGCAATCCAATCGTTATTGACCAAACTGCAAAAAAACCTACCATAACTATCACACCATCAATTAACCACGCAAAAAATCGATCACTCCATCTTGCAATAATTAATTGTGTAGGTTTTGATTCATCCTTCTCTGAATCTGACATGTATGCGATAAATCAAAAATCAACTAATAATGTTTTCGATAATTTTTTTGAACAAAATTGGACAAAATTTCCTTTGGCATTTTGTTATTATACTGGATATATTAATCAAAAATAAGTTTATGAGAAAATGAAACCAGAAGAAATTAAGCAATTACAAAATGCTTGTATGGCAATTAGTGAATTAAAATCACAATTAATTGAAGAGATTCCCCATTTTGGCAATCAATCATTATTCTTTCAAAATGACGAAATTACAACTGGTCAACTAAACAATAAAACTGAAATCAAAATTCACTTGCTTACCGGCCAGTTACTTTATTTTCATAATGAAGAAGGTCATTTAATTGATATTACTAAAGACAATTTTTCAGAAAAATTTTCAAAAATTACTTCCAAATACAATTTGAAAATACCTGAAATTCAACTTGATGCTGTTCCTCATAGTCAACTTTCTGAGTTTTACAGCTATGCTGTAATTGCTAAACGAACAATTGAGCATTTTCGAATGACGTTGGAAGGAAATTATACTCTAGTACACTTGTGGCCTCACCACTTTGATTTTTCAGTAGAATGGTTCACTGGGAAAAATGATGAGCGAATTGGTACCGGCATTTCTCCTGGTGATGAACAATATTCTGAGCCCTATCTTTACATGAACCCTTACCCATTTAATCCAAAAGTAACAGAAAACAATTTACCAATTGGAAAATGGCATACATCTTCTTGGAAGGGGATAAAGGTAGACCGAAAGGATCTTGGCAGATATCCTCAAAACGAGGTAACTGATTTACTACATCAATTATTTCTAATCTCAAAAAAGAATTTTGAATAACATTGACTAGATTTTTATCTTTCATATTATTAGAATTGGTGAACTAAATGTCTGAGACTAATTATGAAATCTATGACAATAAATGTCAAAAAATGCTTGACGAAGATGAAATTCGATTTGCTGGAATAATTAATGAAGACGGTAATCTTGTTTCTGGTGGGTTTAAAAAAGAAATTACCCCATTAGAAAATGATGAAGCAAAACTCAAATCTTTCATGGAATTTGTTTCTAAAGTAACAATTCGTAAAGAATACGATGAATCTCTTGGCCCCATAAATTATCTTGCTGCTAGAAGAGACAAGGCAGTACTAGTAAGTTTTCCATTCCCAGTAAGCAAATTTGTGTTGTTAATTTCTGCCAACCCATCAGTAGATATTGAACAATTAGCCACAAAAGTTGTGGATATTTTTAGTGGCATAAAATGAATTTTTAAAAATTAATTTTTTGGAAGCTTTATTGAAAATGTAGTTGGATTATTTCTAACTGAAATTGTTCCACCATGTAACTCAATTATTGTTTTAGCTACTTTTAGTCCCAATCCATTGCCGTCAGGTTTTGTAGTGTATAGTGAGGAAAATGCTTTTTTGATAATTTCTGGTGGTAATCCAGGACCTGAATCTTTTATATCAATTTGAATATAATTACTTCCTTCTCTAGCTAGAATATTGATTACACCATTTTTTTTCATAGCTTCCATA
Source organism: archaeon MnTg01 (assembly GCA_008974855.1). Taxonomy (GTDB): domain Archaea; phylum Thermoproteota; class Nitrososphaeria; order Nitrososphaerales; family Nitrosopumilaceae; genus CSP1-1. Next base: position 6,482 of record BFAR01000072.1, on the reverse strand, counting down.
GAATTTTCAACAAGATTAGAAAGCACAACAACTAATTTGTAAAAATTACCTAATATTTGAAAATCATTTTTTGGGAAATTAATTTGAATTGTAGACGGAATATTTTTTGGTTTTATCATCTCCATTAATTCAGTTAAGGCAAACCAACGTTTTTTGATATTTTCTGCAGAATGATCATGACCTTTTTTAACGGAAACCTTCTGTTCATGTTTTGAGCTATCTAAATAGGCCTCAATTTTTACAATTGATTTTTTAATCATTGAAAAAGCAGCTAAAGCTTTGTGATCACTAGTTTTAGTAAAAATCGTTGATTGGATATATGAATTTGAAATTTTTAGGACTGATAATGCATCAATTGCTTTTTCAAGAAAATCTTCATTTGAACCTGAAACAATAGTTTCAGTTCGTAGTTTAGTTCTCCCCAAATTGTGCATTTACACAACAAATTATTCTTGATGAACTATTATTCTGATGTTTGTTCATAATAAAAAGTCTAATGGAAAAATTTGATGCAATCCAAGGACTCGGTTTTTATCGATAACCATATTTACACTTTAGATTTACTATCTTTTAGCATGGAAGACATTTTTGAGAGTGCGTCTGAAAATTTTTTGGAACTTTCAAGTAATCAAAGGCTTCAAATTTTATTTAATTTAATTGAAAAAAAGTCCAAAGTTTCTAACATGGCAAAAAAATTAGAGGCTACAAATCAGGAAGTACATAGAAATTTTATGCGTTTAGAAGATGGCGGATTAATTGTAAAAACCAAAGATGGTACGTATGGACTTACCACCTATGGTAAAACCATGTGTACTCAAGTTCCAACATTAGTATTTTTATCAAAGAATCAAAAATACTTTGATAGCCATGACTTTGGTGATATACCACAAAAATTCATCTTAAGAGTGGGTCAGCTTCTAAATGGTGAATACGTTAAAGGAATTACCAAAGTTTTAGAAAAATGGGTAGATGTTTTTAATAATTCTCAAAAATATGTTTATGGCATTTTAGTTGAAGAACCACTTGAACTAATTGAACCCATAATCAAAAAGGCAAAGTCAGGAGTTAAAGTGCAATCAATATTTTCAGAAACTGCTATAGTTCCCAAAGCAAGGAAAAAACTATTAGAAAAAATGGATTTTCAAAAACTCATTGATTCAAAACAAGTAGAAAGAAAAATGAAAAAAACTGTAAAAACTGTAGTGGTATTAAATGAAAAAGAAGCTTGTGTTTCTTTTCCAAAAATTGATGGTGATTCAAACATTACTGAAATGTTTTACAGTGATGATTCAATGTTTCACGAATGGTGTCTTGATTACTTTAGATATAGCTGGTATGGCTCAGATATTTTCAAAGAAAGAAAACTAATCTAGTAACTTTTTTTTTATTTTTATAGCAACTACTGCAGGAATGATAAAATAAAATCCTGCATTAAGTGATATGATTCCAATTCCCACTACTAACATCTCAATTTCAGAATCAATATTATTTAAAAGTGAAAGAGTGGATAATAATGGAGTTATAGTAATTTTTACAATTTCTTTGAATAAAGGACTTTGTCGTTCCATGTCTGCAATTGTAGGGGAAAATGAATAATAGAATTGATTAAACCCTGATATGAACATGGCACCAATTTGTGTATTCATTATTTTTGTATCACGAATTTCTCTTAACATTTGTACTTGTATTGATAATTCTGAATCAAATGCTGCAGTTGCAATTAAACATCCGCCACCTTCTTGATTATTTTCTTGAATTTCTTCTTGTGTTTGCTTTTCTTCCTCTTCTTGGATTAATACGGGTTCAGGTTCCTCATTCATTCTATCAGGAACATCTGCAGGCGCAGTATCTACTATCCCTATGCCAGCTTCAATCTGGCTTTCTGCAATTTCTAATTCTGAAAAATATAGGCTACGCTCAATTAATTTTTCCACTCTATCTGGTCCAGCATAATTCCATAATTCATCCTCAATTAAATTTGCACATACTCTTGATTCAATACTATGTCTGTGATGTTCAAAGAACTGCTCTCCAAGTAAATCATAGAGTGGCTTATTTTCTTCACACCATTCTATTCCATTTTGTGTAAATGCGCCATTTGCGTAAAATACAGTGGCCCCATATACTGGATATACCGTAAATATTATTGAAATTATCATAATATATGCACATAATGAGGATGCTTTCACTAGACAAATGTGAAATGACTATTAGATAAATTTCACCACCAATTTAGAAAACCTTTAACATGGTCAAAATTATGGATCTGACATGAATGTAGACACTCTAGCAGCTAAGATTCTCAAGAGTAGCAAATCCATCCGTTATGTGACAATTGCATCTCTAAATGGTAAGATACTCATCTCTGAGCACAGAAAAAATGTCAAAACTACCCTGACAAAATCTGAAAGTAAAGCATCCCTGGTGATGGCTGGTCGCTCATGGAAACAGAGAAAATCCTTAGCAAAAAAAATTGGTAGATGTAAGTATGTCATAGCAGAATATGACCGAGTTAAGCGTATCACATTACCTGCTGGGCAAAATCATCTTATCTATATTACCACAGACCCAAAAGCGAATGTTACATCAATGATAAACAAAGTTCGCAAATTCCGATAAATAATTAGGATCAATTTCTAATTATTTTTTAATATTTTTCAATAAATAAAAAAATAGTTTTTCTGACTAAAAATCCTACTCTATTACTCGAATTAACTCTTTTAATTTTCTACGTGATTTAGGAGGACGTTTTTGTTGGGGATACCCAATGCATAAAATTGATGATGGTTTTAAATCTGATTCAATAATTTGTTTTACTTTTTCTTCATCTAACATTCCAATCCATATTGAACTCAACCCAAGTGCTGATGCAGCTAATTGCGAATAAGCTGCTGCTAATGTGGCATCTTGTAGAGAAAATTTTGTAAGAATTTCTGGGGGAAAATTCATTTTTACACGAGAAGGATCAATGCAGAAAACAAGTACCAGTGGAGCATTTACATACGGCTGATTATTTGCAGCTTCCACTAATCGTTTTTTTATTTCTCTATTTTTTATGTAAACTAACTTAAAACCTTGAAAATTTCCTGCAGTTGGAGCAGTATCAGCTGCTGCTAGGATTTTTTCTATTTTCCATTGTTCTATTGCCTTAGATACGTCAAAATTTCTAGTTGATCTTCGTGTGGCCATTACTCTAAAAAGATCACTTTCAGATACACTGTCTTTATTTTTGGCGGTAAGAACTGCATTTAGAAGTTTATTTTGCTCATAATCCTCTTCTTTTTCAATTTCTATTGATGGATAGAATTCTTTTGGATAAATTTTAATTGGCTTTGATTCATGAGGCACATTTCTGTATTCTAAAACACTTTTTCTAAGAATTGATGTTTTAACCTCTAATGTTTTTAATTCCTTTAATTGAAATTGAGTAACATCAGTATTAATTAAAATTCTACTGTATTCATCTTCAAGTCGTATTATTCCTGTAGAATCCTTAGATAATATTTCAAAGATTTGTTCAAATTCGTCTTTATTTAGAACTACTACGTGCTGATCATCCTCTTCCACCTCTTTCCAGATTAGCCTACATCCATCCTTTGAGATGTAAGACGGTTCAATTTTGGAAAATTCTGCCATGATGAAAAATTACCCATACTGAATTAAAATCATTTTTGCAATAGATGCCGATCATTATTTCTCAATTATTTTACAACTAGGACTGGGACCGAAGAAGCATGCAATACATGATGTGAAACACTGCCAAAAAACATCCCTCTTGCCATACCCTGCCCTCTCGAACCAATTACTATCAAATCAATTCTATTTTTTTTACTATGAGCAAATTTTACTATATGATATCCTATATCTCCATACAGAATTTTTTCCTTAAAGACGATTCCATTTTGAGCCGCTCTAGTTTTTGAATCATTCATGAATTTTTTTATTTTTTCAAAAGAACCTTTTTCGACAGCACCTCTGCCTATAAATTCCGATCTTGGTGCTGCATAAATCACACAAATGCCAATGATAATTCCATCAAATTTTCTGGCCAGGCCAATTGCCATATCAAGTCCTTTGAGAGAATTTTTAGAACCATCCAATGGAACAAGAATCCTTTTAATTTTGGTTGATATCACCCCTACAATTTCTTTTACATATTAAAAAACATGAACTCGAATTTCGGTTTTAGGACAATAACTTTGTTTTTTTTCACGCAAAAATTTATCTATACACAATAGTTTGCTGGGATAGATGGAGGAAAAATTTGTTACAGTAGATGACAAAAAAATCAGATATTTAGAATCCGGAAAATCCGACGATTTTATCGTTCTGATTCATGGATTGGGGGCATCTGCTGAAAGATGGGAATTTGTTATTCCAGAATTTAGTAAGCACTACAAGGTGATTGTTCCTGATTTAATTGGTTTTGGGCATAGTGACAAACCACTTGTTGACTATACAACTGATTTTTTCTCAGATTTTTTGCGTAATTTTTTTCACACATTGGGAATCAAAAAAACTCACATTATTGGCTCCTCCTTAGGAGGGCAAATAACTGTAGAATACATATCTAAAAATCCAGATATCATTGAAAATTTAGTACTAGTTTCTCCTTCTGGAATAATGAAGCATTCTACTCCTGCACTTGATGCATATGTGATGGCTGCCTTGTATCCAAATATTGAAGGTGCAAAAAACGCATTTCAGATGATGGCTGGTCCTACAAAAAAAATCAATGAAGAAATTATCGTAGATTTCGTTAAACGAATGAAACTTCCAAATGCGAAAATGGCATTCATGTCTACATTACTAGGTTTGAAAGATGCAGAAGTAATAACCAAATCATTGAACAAAATATCTGCCCCCACACTTATTGTATGGGGCGAAAATGATCCCGTAATTCCTATCAAATACGGTGATGATTTTGTATCAAGTATCAAGGATTGTAGATTTGTGACCATGGATGATTGTGGTCATACTCCATACGTTGATGATCCTAAGAGATTTTCAAAGTTAGTACTTGATTTTCTTAAGAGTTAGATTAACCAAACCGTTTAAATACCTCTCAATTCCTACTATTACCTATGAGTGGTAATAGAAACCAATATGATCCTGCTGGAATGTTCAAAGAATGGATACAAAAAAGTGGTAAAGCACAATCTGAATTTATGAAAAATTTTGCATTAATGATGTCGCCTCAAACAAAACAATTTGATCCATTAGAAACCCTCAAAGAAATTTCTTCACAAACTGTTGACGCTCAATCTAACCTTATGCAAAATCTTGGTTCCATGCAAGCAAGTGGCATGGATAAAATGTTTAACATGGCACAAATGATGCCAAACTTCCTTTCTTGGGGGGCTTACAAAACATCTGTTGGAAGCAACGGAAGAATTTCGATTCCAGAGGCAGAACGATCTGCACTCGGATTAAAGGAAGGCGACTTGGTTCAAGTTGTTATTCTTCCTATTGGAAAAAAATCAAAAAGGGGGTGAAAGAATGAGTAACACAGCACCATCTACTAGTCAAAAAGATATCTTTGCAGTATACCAGCAAAATGTTGACAAATACTTTACTGGCATCAAACAATCAGTACCACGCTATCATCAATCAGTAACTAACGTACAACAAGAGTACCTCGATGCAGTTGAAAATGTAATCAATTCAACAATTTCACTGCAAAAAGACTTTGCTTCAAAATCAGGCATTACAACTAATGTACCTTCTGCAGCACTAAAAGTAATTCGTGATACAACTGAAGAAATCGTAAAAGCATACGATGTACAAAACAAAGTTACATTAGCAGCTATTGATTCAGCCCAGCAAAACATCAAGACATTCAACGAGAATGCAAAAGCATTTGCTGATTTGAACAAAAATATAATAGAATCTTGGATTAGTACATTTGCACAAAGATCTAACTAAGTGTAAAACCCAAGTGTAAAATCAAAAGAGATTTTTCTCTTTTTTCTTTTTTATCTAAATTAAGAATGTTTTATTAACCATTGTCCCAATTCAGGAAGAACCTTTTTTTGAGATAATGAGCTTGCAATCATTCCAACATGACCAGTTGGATAAACTCTTAATGTTTTATCATCACTGCCTACCGCATAATGCAATGGCATACTGCACTCTGGCGAAACGAGATGATCGCCAACTGCAACTTGTGTAAAAATTGGCATTTTAATATTTTTTAGAGAAATGCGCCTTCCTCCGACGTACATTTTATTCTGAATTAGAAGATTATCTTGGTAGATGTCTTTAATCCACTGCTTAAAAAGCGCTCCTGGAATAGGAGGCGTATCTGCTAGCCATTTTTCAATTCTGAGAAAACTATCAACAAAATTCTCATTTTCAATATTTCTGAAAAAATTAGCGTATTTTTCTATACCTTGTTCAAATGGCTTTAGAATTGAAAAGCAATAGTACATGAACTCTGGTGGCATATTTCCTATTGTATCAACCATTTTATCGACATCGAT
>BFAR01000071.1 GCA_008974855.1 archaeon MnTg01 | reverse complement strand
AGCACAGCTCCAAAAAACGGGCCATCGCAAGTCATTCCCGATCATTCCCAAATATGAATAAATTGTTCCACCTATCAGAACAAAACCAATAATTTCAAGTATCTTTATCATAGTGTCTCTCTTACCACCAATTGATTCAAAAAGATATATTATTTTGTTTTTCAGATGAAACGTGGACAAATATCTTCTAATCATCTTGATGTTTTTGATTGCAGGTATGATAATTGCAGCAACAAGTAAGCCTTTAGTCGAAGGCCTCTTTTATTCAATGTTAGGCGGTGCCATAATAATCATAATTTATACAGCTATGAAAGAAAGAAAACTAAAACAAGAGAAAAGACGCGAAAACCGAAGATCAAAAAAGTAAACTTAAAGATCTAAACCAAAAGAACCTGCAATATCTGCAAATTTTTTGTATGACTCTAGGTACTGTCTTCCTTTTTGTGTAATAACAAATGTATTTTTACCATCATATTCAATCCTGTTGATTAATTCTGCACCGGTTAAATTTTCAAGGAATTTAGAAAGTCTTGAATGAGATAGATTTGCTTTTGTAAGAAGCGAAGTGGTCTTAATTCCTTCTTGTCCGGATTGATCAGTTGCCACTAGTAAATCTGCTACAATCTGCATACTAGTCCTGTATCCTGCCATATAACACACATCAGAAATCTGTGATATAAGAGTATTACCCATAATTTTGCACAAATAAATAGAATTCACTTCTTCTTTTTTGCGTGTCGGAGGAAGCGTCTATTCCGTGGTTTAATGATTTTTTGGGTGTTGGATATAGATATTATGACTTGAGAATGAATGTGGTTCCTTTATTTTCGGAAAGAAAAAAAGCAACTAATTTTTGGCGTGAAACAATTCACTGGTGGAATGATCACTCAATTAAGATTCGTTTTGTAGAAACGGGAGACAAATATTGGTTTGTAATGGGAGGTGACTCAAGTAGACCTCAAACAAACAAATCTTTTTTTAAGATTTTAGATCAATCTCCTAACTATGAACGATTCAAAAAGGGATATGGAGAAGAAGCTTATCTAAGATTAGGAACTTATACGAAAAAATTCAAAAAAGATGTAAAAAATGACGCCGTATGTGACTGTGGTCATATTAAAGAAGATCATGAAGAAGAAGATGATCATGATGATTGTTTTATTGAGGATTGTAAGTGTACTAAATTTGAAAGTTTTCAAGTAAATCTATTAAAAAAGAAAAAAACAGTTACAGACATTAAATTTCTTCAAGAAGAAGAAGTCAAAGATGATCCACTTACATGGAATTGTCTTTATGTAAATAAATACCGAGAGATGAAATAATTCTAAATTAATTTTTATTATTCATCTGAAAGATTTACTCTAACATGCTTTCCTGGATAGAATTCTGAAATTTTTTTAGAATAACATTTACTACACAATATCCCCTCGATCTTCCATTCATCCATGGGAATATACTTGATTTTAACAAGTTCATTACATAAATTACATTTTTCTTCTTTCTTCATTTTCTATTTGATTTTTTAGTGCTCTATATAAAAATCATTTTAGATATTTTATTAATAATACCAATAAAGAAATCATGTTAAATATTACCATATTCTAGAAACCTTACGGTAGGATGTCTGGCCAATGTAAACCTCCTGCAAATTTTTACTTGGTTGGACTTCTGCCGTTTATGAAAAATTTTTTAATTATGAAAGATTACTCACTAATTTTTTAATACTTTCGATTTCTTCTTCTTCCTGTCTTATTTTTTTATCTACAACTCGTAGCATTGCATCATTCCAAACATGATGTGAAAAGAAATTATGTTTTGTATTTGCTATTTCCATTTCATCATCGACTACAGTATCTTCAAGGAATTTTGTGACTACAATATCGGATAGTTTTAAAATTCTGCTATTTAACTTGAAACTCCTAAAAACAGGTTCTAATTTTACAATATCTGTCTTAAAATCATCTTTTGTTTCAAGGATTTTCTTATGTAATATACGAAAATAGACTGCAACAAAAAATAAGGTTGCATATCGTTTAGTTTTATGGCCACCTTTTTTGCCATACTTTAAGATCACCTTCGCAAATTCTTTTACAAGATATGGATACAACAAAAGTCTGTATTCATCTTCTAGTAGTTCATTAAAGACTTGATCATATTTGCTTCCTCGTGGTAAAAATTGTGCAGGTGAACTATAAGATTCTGTAGGTCTTTGTTCAATTCCTGCAACAAGAGCTTGAATTGCATCTTTAGCAACAATTACTTTTTTGTGATTATCTGGCAAATATTTATTGTATATTACATCGCCTTTGAATTCTGATTGTTCTGATTTAGTTTTTGTATCAAAAGATCCTGCTTGAATTTCATAAAAGTAACCACAATTTTGTAATTGAGATTTGATCGATTTATGAAAATCCATTAATGATACAAGGTCTTTTCCTCTAACAGAATTTTGAGAATTTCGATATTTTGTAATGTTATTTTGATCTTCTTCATCATCTGCTTTAATGATGGTAACTGTGATACTTCCATCCAAGTTGTGTGTCCGTTTAGCACGATCTAGAATTGAGTTTGATGTTTGAGCTCCATTTACTATTTGTGGCGCATGTAACAATATGGAATTATTTCCAATTTCTTCAAAATTACTTACTACAATTGTGATTCCATTATTGTAATAGAAGAATTTGTTAGGTTCATTTTGCAGAGTTTCTCTTATGCCTTTGTTAACAGATGTTTTAAATTGCATCCACTGTCTAATGTTTGATTCAAATACATAATCTCGATTTTTAGAGATGAACTCAGTTAATTCTCTTAATTTCAAAATTCCGAGGATTGTATTTTCATGTCCTAACATCTTTTCTAATTTTATAGTAGATTTTTTCCCAGCAGCTGGTTTTTTTATTCTCCCCCATAATCTCTGAATAATTTCATTAATATCAACAACCTCGAACAATTTTTCATTTTCGTATTCTACCTCTTGATCAGTTACATAACAACATTCTACTTTCAAATTCTTATCTCGAATCTTAGTCACTAAATGTGCTAGTTCCGGACGCATCTTAGTTACATCACTTTTGAGTAACTGCTTTACATCTTCTTTGAATTTTGTTATGGCTTCATTAGAGTGAGATGTTCCATATTTTGACTGAAATAGTCTTATCTTATTTTCTGAAAAATCAACTGGAAGATATGCATCTATGCCTAAATCATTTGCTCCATCAACTATTGCATCAGCTGCATCATCCTCAGTTGCTTCATAAACTCTAGTTAAAACCCATTGAAGAAAATTATGACCCTTTTCAACTTCGCTTTTAGCATTCTCTGCATATTCCTTTATATTCTCTCGAATATTTTTTGAAAAACCTTCTAACGGTTGATTACTGTTTTCTTGTACAAGAATCGAACATGATCCCGGAATGTATCTTAACAAACCTCTGTTATTTTGTACCAAACTATATTTTCTAAAATAAACTCTATTTAGAAAAGCAGGTTATTACATAATAACTAAAACCAGTGAAGGTGAGAGAGGGAGTCGAACCCCCTTAGATAGGCTTTGCAGGCCCACGCATCAACCGCTCTGCCACCTCACCAAAATCATAAACGATTTATCAACAATTTAACTCTTAGATCAAAATTTAGTAAAAGGCTTGGCTGCTAGCTTAACATCCTCTCCTCTAACAGTTTTTCTTCCAGCATGAGTTGACATATCTACGGCACTTTTAGCAATGGCTATTGCTATGTCTTCTATAATTCTCCTTAATTCGTCTGCAGATTCATCACTAACTCTATGTGCTCCTGATTTTTTTAAAATTCTATACATGGCAGATAATCCAAGCTCAGAAGATTTCATTATGTAGATTTTTCAAATAATCGATTAAAGACTTTGAGTGAAAAAATCCTACTAAGGAATCGATTTATACAGACTATTTTAGGGAGTTTTTATCTGTGTTATTATGAATTGGT
>BFAR01000070.1 GCA_008974855.1 archaeon MnTg01 | reverse complement strand
ATCTACCTTTAATTTTAAAGTCTTTCCGAAGTGGTGGAAGATCTGCCCAATCTTCTGGTAATAATAATCGTCTATTATCTGGATGACCTTCAAAGAAAACTCCTAACATTTCAAAACATTCTCTTTCGTGAAATTCCACGCTGTAAAAAATATCCCTCAGGCTTGGGAGTCTAGTAGAATCATTACCAGGATTAGGAACATCTTCACGTGGGGTCCTTGTTGCCAAAGACAAAACTTGTCTGCCGAGTTTGGGGTCTGTGTATGAACCCAAATGATAAACTACTTCAATTTCTTTATCTGATGGAAAGTCTACACCTGTTACTGATTCTGCATGATCATAATGCAGGTCATCTCGAATAAATGTAGCTACTTCAAGTATGTCTTCTTTTTTAACGTTAACTCTAACTCTGTCAGGTTTTACAAAAGCAATTTCAGTTTTAGAGCCAAACTTTTCAGTAATTTTATTTGATTGTTCTTTTTCAAATTTTGGCAAGTCGTCGTGTTTTTCAACAACTAGTTTAGTTTCCGTTTCTTCTTGTTTAATAGAATCAGTATCGCTCATTACATTCTTACCTAGCCTTCATATTCTTAATTTTCTCTTGAAGAAGAATGCATCCTTGTATTAGAGTTTCAGGTCTAGGGGGACAACCTGGTACATACACATCTACTGGAAGTATTCCATCAATTCCTGGAAGAACATTATATGAGTCAAAATACAATCCACCAGTAATTGCACACGCACCCATTGCAATAACGTACTTTGGTTCTGGCATTTGATCATATACTAAACGAAGTCTTGGAGCCATTTTTCTTGTAATTGTTCCTTGAACAACAACTAGATCACACTGTCTTAATGATCCAAATGCTTCGATGATACCAAATCGTTCAACATCATATCTGGGACTGGACGCTGCACCAAATTCAACACTACAACAAGCCGTTTCAATATGAACAGGCCACAAGGACCATAATCTACCCCAATTAATGGCATAACCTAATGGTTTGTCGATTGCTTTGACTAGAATATCTCCTAACTTTCCAATAAAAGTATTAGCGGTTTGTGGCGTAATAAGATCTTTAAACATTGTAAATCCAAACCTCCATTTTGAAAATATTTCGTGAGTTTAGGATTACCAAATATCTCGCCTCTTTGATTGATTAAGTGCATAAGCCATCGCTCCAAACATTATTCCTAAGAAAGCTATGATTGGAAGAATGGTAGATTTTTCAAGTTCAAGTAGTGTGCCTCCCCATGCATACAAGAAAATTGCCATAACATCAAAAACAACAAACATCAAGATGAAAGCGTAATATTGCATCATAAAATGAGTCCGTCCAGCACCAGATGGGACTTGACCACATTCCATTGGAAGGAATTTTACTGGATTACTTCGTTTTCTGGGTGAGATCATTCTTGAAATGATCAAAGCAGGAGCCATTGCAACTACGGCAAAACCAAACATCAACATTACTTGACTGTAATTTGCCATGGTTTCACCTACCAAAGTAGCTTTGAGACCCTCCCGAAGATATAAAAAGCTATCCTCGTTTTTTTTTTCGTTTAAGGTTCCATAAACTAAATTTTGCAAAGTTCTTAATATTACATGATTTCAAACTGTTGTATGACTTTGAATGTTGGAGACCTAGCTCCAAACTTTGAATTGGTAGATACTGAGCTTAAAATGAGAACTTTAGATGAATTTAAAGGAAAAAAAATAATTTTATCATTTTTTGTAGCAGCAAGCTCTCCTGTATGTGAAACTGAATTGTGCACTTTAAGAGATTCACGCGATGAACTATCAAATCTTGGAGCACAAGTTATTGCGATAAGTAATGACGGACCATTTGCAAACAAGGCCTTTGCTGAAAAAAATAATTTAAAATTCCCAATTCTTGGAGATTATAAAAGTAAAACAATTCGAGATTATGATGTGTTGATGCCAGATCTATTGCATATTAAAGATTATGATGCAGCAAAGCGTTCTATTTTCATTATAGATGAAAATGGAAAGATAGCTTACAAATGGGTATCAGATAATCCACTTGTAGAACCAAATTATAAAGAGATTAAAGATTTTCTTAGCAAAGGAAATTAATTTTTCTTAAATTATTCTATTTCTGCAATAATGTCATCTTTCGCAACTGTTGAACCTTCTTTTACTTTTATTTTTTTAACAACACCGTCTTTATGTGATTTCACCGAAACTTGCATCTTCATTGATTCTAAGACACAAATTACATCTTCTTTTTTTACTTCAGAACCTTCTGAAACTGAGATTTTAATTACTTTACCAGGAATTTGGCTATGAAGATTGAGTTGTGAATCACCAGTGCCAGAGTCTCCAGAGTTTTTGAAAACGATTTCATTAAAATTTTGATGCATATTTACTGTAATTGGTATTCCGTTTACAACAATTTTCATTTGCGAGGTAGTGTTATCAAGATACATTACTTTGTGATATTTTTGATCTAAGACAAATTCAATACCGCGAGAAGACATAGTAAGAATTTTTAAATTTTTTTCATTATCATTGATTTTAATTAAATATTCTAAATTTCCTAATTGTTGTATAATTTCAGCATTAAAAGTATCTTCAATGTCTTCTATTTTGTATTCCATTAAGAATTGCCCAATTTATTTTTCCAGTGTAAGCTAGTTTCAGGAGTAGATTTCACTCTACTTTTGTAGTATTCTGAATGAATTACTGCTGCAGCAATTGCTACTTCTTTGTTTGCTTCTCTATCTTTTTTAATGTCAGCAGTTAATCTATCTAAAATTCCAAATCGTTTCAAAAAATCTGTTGAAAGTTCACCATTTATGTATTCATCAGTATTTAGAATTGTTTTGTATAATGGAATTGATGTTTCTACACCTTGAATGTAAAAATCATTTAGAGCGTTAAGCATTCTTAGTCTACACTCTTCAAATGTTTGCCCCCATGTGCAAAGTTTTGCCATGAGAGAATCATAGAAAGGCGAAACAGTACAACCTGGATACAGATATGTATCACATCGTACACTAGGTCCTGAAGGTATTGTTACATCAGGTATTGGTCCTGTAGATGGTGCAAAGTCTAAAAATGTGTCTTCGGCATTAATTCTGCATTCAATTGCAAATCCATTCATTTTAAGATCTTTTTGTTTGAATGGAATTGGTTCTCCATTTGCAATATCTATTTGTAATTTGACCAAATCCAATCCGGATACAAGTTCTGTAATTGGGTGTTCTACTTGTAATCTAGCATTGATTTCAATAAAGTAGAATTCTCCATTATCAGCTCTTAGAAATTCAGCAGTTCCCAAGTTAGTATAACCAACTGCATCAGCTGCTTTACGAACTAATTCACCCACACGGGTTCTTGTTTCTTCATCAACAGCTGGTGAAGGGGTTTGTTCAATTAATTTTTGATTACGTCTTTGAATTGAGCATTCTCTTTCAAAGATGTGAACAGTGTTACCATGAGTGTCTCTAGCCATTTGAAATTCAATGTGACGTGTTTTTTCAAGGAATTTTTCTACAAGAATGGCAGATTTTCCTACAGATGCCATTGATTCTCCTGTAACAGATTCATAGCCATCACGTAATTCTTTATCACTATTTACAATTCTAATTCCACGACCTCCACCACCATAAACTGATTTTAACATAACAGGATAACCAATTTTGTTTGCAATTTTTTCTGCATCATCAACATCTTTTACTAGACCAGGGCTTCCAGGTACAGTTGGAACTTTAGCTTTTAACATTGCATCTTTACATTTCATTTTATCACCACAAAGATCCATTGATTCTGATGATGGACCAATAAAATTAATTTTATTTTTTTCACAAAGTCTTGCAAAATCATCGTTTTCAGAAAGGAAACCATAACCTGGATGTACTGCGTCTGCACCTGAAGATAACATCACATCAAGTATCTTTTCTTGATTAAGGTAACTTTTTGCAGGTGTACCTTCACCAATATGATAAGCTTCTGTAGCATGTTTTACATGCAGAGACTTTGTATCTTCATCTGAATATACTGCAACTGTTTTAATTCCTAATGCCTTGCAAGTTTTAATAACTCTTAAAGCAATTTCTCCTCTATTTGCTATGAGTACTTTTTCGATCATTATTTCCTCATAGATTGATGTTTCCGTGTTTACGAGGGAGTTTTTTTTCTCTTTTGTTCAAAAGCATCTCTAATCCTTTAATTAACATGGGTCGTGTTTCCGCAGGATCTATTACTGCATCCACTGTTCCTTGAGAAGCAGCCACATATGGATTAGAGAATTTTTCTGTGAACTCATCAACCAATTGCTTCTTTAACACATCTTGATCTTTTGCTTTAGCCAATTCTTTTCGATTCATAATTTTAATAGCTGCCTCTGAACCCATTACTGCAATTTGAGCAGTGGGCCATGCATAGTTAAGATCAGTTCTTAGATTTTTACTTCCCATGGCAATATATGCACCACCATATGCTTTACCAATTACTAGAGTGATTTTTGGAACTGTTGCTTCACAAAAAGCGTACAAAAGTTTGCTTCCATGTCTAATGATACCATTATGTTCTTGATTTGTACCTGGCATGTATCCTGGAGTATCTACTAGAGTAATGATTGGTATATTGTAACAATCACAAAAACGAATGAATCTTGCAGCTTTATTTGAAGAATCAATGTCAAGTGCTCCAGCTAAAGAAATTGGTTGGTTTGCAACAATTCCAACCGTTCTACCGTTTAATCGTCCATATCCTACAACAATATTTGGTGCAAACAATTCATGAATTTCAAAGAATGTGTTATCATCAAGAAAAGATTGAATTATTTCTCTCATATCATAAGGTTCCAGTGTGTTTTCTGGAAGTACGTTAATTAAATTATGATCTAGTCTATTTGGATCATCATCAGTGGCAACTATTGGAGGCTCTTGTGTATTATTTTCGGGTAGATAAGAAAGAAGTTTTTTGATATAGTCCATACAATCATATTCGTTTTTAGCTACAAAATGTGCAACACCGCTCTTTGTTGCATGAGTCATTGCACCACCTAATTCATCAGTAGTTACTTCTTCAGATAGAACCGTCTTTACAACATCTGGCCCTGTTACAAACATCGAAGCTGTTTTATCAACCATGATTACAAAATCAGTCATTGCGGGAGAATACACAGCTCCACCTGCTGAAGGACCAATACTTGCTGTGATCTGTGGAACAACTCCAGATGCTAATTCATTGTGATAAAAAATATCTGCAAAACCATCTAAACTCAAAATGCCTTCTTGAATTCTTGCACCTCCTGAATCTGCAATTCCTATAATTGGACAACCAACACGTAAAGCGTGATCCATTAGTTTGGTAATTTTTTTTGCTCCCATTTGACTAAGTGTGCCGCCAAGAACAGTAAAGTCATATGCAAAAACAAAAACTTGTCTTCCGTTTATCTTTGCATAACCAGTAACAATTGAATCACCAAAGAATTTCTTTTTTTGCATTTCAAATTCATGATAATGATGTGTTGTAAGTTTGTCAAGTTCAACGAAACTACCTTCATCAACTAATAGAGAAATTCTTTC
>BFAR01000069.1 GCA_008974855.1 archaeon MnTg01 | reverse complement strand
AATCACTACGCTTAAGATTTCAAGTATTGCTCAAAGAAACGAAGATAGTCCAGATGTTAAACCATACATACAAGAGACTACTACTCAGTGGATAAATGTAGAACTACCTCCTGAAATGAAACATATTCAAAGTTTAATCAAAAAAGCTCTTGAACAAAGATACATGGAACTAAAAAGAAACGGTGTAAATGTTACTGATACAAGATCCCTATCACAATTATTACGATTAAGGGATTATGTCTTAAGACAAAACAGGCGTTCTGCAAAACCACTTTTTACTGCAATACGAATTCATTATGCACTAAGTATGCTTGAATCTCATGGAATAACCTCATTTTTAAGATTTTGTGGGCGAACAAGTAAGAAAAAAGGTGTTGGCATAAAGGATCTTTTTGAAAATGATTCTAATTTTACTCAAGCAATTTTGTTGGCAAAGGCAGCACAAGAAAAAGGAATAGAACACAGTAAAATTCCAAAATTAAAAGAAATTTTACAATCAATTAGTGGCAAGGCTTTGGTTTTTACAAGTTATCGTGATTCTGTGGAAGTAATTCACAAAAACTTAACTGAAATGGGAATCAAAGCAGGATTTTTAATTGGAAAGGCAGGAGAAACTGGATTAAAACAAAAAAAGCAAATTCAAACCATACAGGACTTTCGTGATGGACTTTACACTGTTTTAATTGCGACACGAGTTGGAGAAGAAGGCCTGGATATTTCTGAAGTCTCTCATGTAATCTTTTATGATAATGTTCCTAGCTCCATTAGATATATTCAAAGAAGAGGACGTACTGGCAGAAAAGATTCTGGAAAATTAATTGTATTGATTGCAAAAGATACAATAGACGAAACCTATTATTGGATTGGAAAAAGAAAAATGACATCTGCTAAAAACATGGGAGATAAAATGTCTAAGGTGCTACAAAAACAAACGAACAAACCAAAGGCTGCACTTGATGCTTATTTTTAGCCTAATCTCTTGATTATGTGGTAACCAAATTCTGACTTTACAGGTTCTGATATTTCTCCTATTTGAAGCTTAAACGCGGTTTCTTCAAAAGGTTTTACCATCATGCCTCTTCCAAAATAACCCAAACTTCCATCTCTTTTTGCACTTCCTGAATCTGTAGACAGCTCTTTTGCAAGCTTGCCAAACTTTTCGCCTTGTTTAATTCTCTCAAGAATAGCTAATGCTTCGCTTTGCTTTTGTACCAAAATATGGGAACATTTGATTTTATTTGACATGTTTTTACCGTTATTTTTACATTAAAAAATTATTCGATATTGACAGTGCATTTAATCTACTTATACCATCATAGAACTAATCAGCTAGTTTAACGATGTAGACCATAGCTTAATCACTTTTTCCTATCCTTATAGAACCCCTGATGAGTAATCCGCCTACAACAAACAACGCAACAACAATAATTAGAGGTCCATAAGTACCATCATCTTCTGGATTACCTCCTTGATTCATCTCAACAAACATCAATAGTCCAGATAATAATCCAAATCCAATCAAAATCAGTCCAAAGACTAGACTAGCTTTGCCCATTACCTTTTCTTCACCCTTTTTTCCTATCCTTATCAAATTTTTTAAGGAGTAATCCGCCTAGCGCCAAAAAGGGAACTGTAAAACCTACCCACACTATGATCCTTCCCCACAGTTCTAACGTTGCATTAGGCATTATGTAAATCATAATAAAAAATCCAAAAAATATTCCAAACCCTATACTTATCAAACCAAAAACTAGACTTGCGGTTCCCATTACCTTTTTCTCATCCTTTTTGTCTGTTCTGTAATGATCTGTTTAATACAAAAGTCTAGCTTCATTAATTTCTCAACATCAGTTTCATTCCTATAATCTAGACTCTAGAATATTGTAAAGTGATTTAGATAAATTAGTATCTGATCGTCATGGTTTGTAAATTTGCTCGACATTAGTAACGGCCTTAATTACCCCTAAAAATTCTCCTAGATTGTCATTGATTCGCAGTGCAATATCTGCTGAATAAACATCGGCACTTTTGTCATAATGGATCTCAGAAATATACAACCCGTCTTGCTTTGCTCTTATCCACCAAAGCTCGTCACTCTGTAAATAATCAGAAGTTTTGCCAGTCTGAGCTATGTTGACACCATAAACATTTGTCACAAAAATTTCTGGGTAAATGTCATATCCAAAACTTTCCTGATATTTGTTTGCGTGTTCACGCAACTGATCTGAAATTTTGTTATCAATTAATTCCTGCATAAAAGGAGTAATAACTTCCAAACTTACATCTGTCCATTCTTTTTCTCTCTGATCAATAGTTAAATACACATCTTCCATTTCTTGAAATTCTTGGTCAGAATCCCGAAGAGCTTGGCGTAAATCATACACCCTAACTAGCTCCTCAATTCCAGTTATTTCAAGAGAAATCTTGTCAAAATTTATTTCCTTATCAGCAATTTCCTTGTTACTCGAATCCTGTGGAGGAACATAAAGAATTTCTTCACTCATTAACCATTGTAAAGCATTTATGAAATCGCCATCGCTAATTTTTTCTTCACCCCACCAGAGAGCAGTGTTTCTTATCCAATTTGGAATAGCTGTCTCTTCAGCAAAAGTAGTTGATGACCAAGCTATGATTCCACTAATAGAAATTAATATCGTAATGCCAAAAAATACAAGAAACTTTTTCTTCTCCATGCCCGATTATATCTAAAAATCAATATTTGATATTTAAGCTATATGCAACTCCATATCCAGTTTCATATTGTAAAGTGTTTAACGAAATATTTGCCAACCATTCATTACTTTTTATGATAAAAAGAGATACGAAAAATATGACTTCATGGGAAAATGAACCCATTTGGAGTAATTTTTAGCGTTGTTCTAATAATTATATGGATTTGAAGCCAATTTTTGAATCTAGTTTGTCTGTACATTTTTGGACATATTCAGAGATATCTTGCAATCCCTTCATACCATAGATAAGCAAATGAAAATCCGAGGGGCTATCTCTCATCCCAGTTGCATGTCATACCCTTCCCCTCGGATTATTCTTTTATCCGAAAATTCGTTTTCTTATTTGAGGAATTTTTTTGTAAACAATATCTCTGATTTTAATCTGATCTTCTGGAGTGGGGAGTTCTTTTTTTATTTGAACTAGTCCTGTTATGCCAGTTGTTAGGGCAGACCCGACTATTAGTCCATATACAAATTCTTTAGGGTTTTCTACTTTGATAATATCCTTGTTTTGTTCAATTTCGTCTAAATGTGCAGGAACGGTGGAAAGTGCCCCATCCAAGGTCTGATTGATAAGCTGCTCTAGTTGTTCATCTTGATTCATTATTGATAGAAATACCTCACATGTTATAAAAATGAAGGTTATTTTGAATTTTTTTTGTAGAAATAGATTTTTAATAAACTCGATTTCTATCTAAGTCTGTGTTTTCATATTTTACTATAGCATCAGCAAATGAAAAACTTCCCAGTGTGATTGAAAAATTCAAAGCCATTACTGGCCTCAAAAATGAAATAATGAAGGTGGAGCAAGAACTTAGTTCATCATTATCTTCTACAAGTAATTTTGAACAATATGTTAAACTAAAACAAAAACTAAATTCTATTCTAACAAAATTTTATCATGCAATTGAAGATCTTGAGAATACAGGAGTTGTAATCAAAGGAATTGATGAAGGTCTATTA
>BFAR01000068.1 GCA_008974855.1 archaeon MnTg01 | reverse complement strand
GAGTTAAAATGACGTTAGGTAATGTGGCAAGTGGACTATCAGTAGCTGGTTCTTTTTCAAAAACATCGAGAGCAGCGCCCCCTAGATTTTCATTCTTTAATGCGTCATAAAGTGCGTCTTCATCAATGACCCCACCTCGTGAAGTATTGATGATTTTTGCAGTTTTTTTCATTATGGATAATTTTTTAGAGTCAATCAAATGGTAGGTAGAATCCAACAAGGGCACATGAATTGAGACATAGTCAGAACTTTGTAAAAGCGTATCAAGATCAGTTTTCATTAGACCAACTTCTTTTGTAAATTCTGGATCAATTGGAATCACGTCGTAACCAATAATGTTCATGTTGAGGCCTTTTGCCAATCTTCCAAGTCGTTTACCTATGTTTCCGCATCCAATTAGTCCAAGATACTTCCCTTTAAGCTCAGTTCCTTTGAGTTCTTTTTTTAACCATTCCCCGTTTCGTATTCCGTTATCCCCTCTAGTAATCTGTCTTGCAAGAGCAAACATTAAACCCAAAACAAGTTCTGCAACAGCAGTCATTGCTCCCTCAACTGCGTTGATTACTCGAATGTTCTTTGCTTTTGCAGTATCTTCATCAATATTATCTAAACCAACTCCAACCCTTGCTATTATTTTACAGTTGTCTGCCTTTTCGATTAGTTCTTTTGTTAGTTTTGTTCTACTACGAACAATGATGATGTTGAATTCTCCAATCCTTTCTTTAATTTGATCAGGAGTGATTTGAGGTTCGTATGTAATTTTCAAACCATTTTCTTTGAGAATTTTGTTTAGTACTGGAGCTACTTCATCACATATCAATACAGAATCATCAAATCCCATGCAAGATTGCCTTCATTAACTGAATATAATTATTATGAGTGAACTCATAAGAAAAGAGAATTTAAGACGCATCTTTAGGTAAATAAAACATGAAAATAAAGACGGGTTTTGCCATTTTTATGATGTTTTCAATGATGATTGCTAGCACATCTGTTGTTTATGCTACACCTACTGTTTCCATATCCACAGAAAAAGAAATCTATAGTTATGGTGATTTTCTTTCTTTTACAATTCAAGTATCAGAAATAACAGGAGAATCTGCTATTCTATACATAATTGATGAATCTGGGGAAAAAAGTAGTGCCATTCCCATACCTGTTACAGAATTAAAAACTAAAGTTCCATCTCCGTTTCCATTTGAATCAAATGTTTACCCGCTAGGAATGTATACTTTGGAAATTCAATATTCAGGAGGATCAAGTATGGCAGAATTTGAATTAATTGATTCCGGAAACATAGTGATTCCATTATGGATTAGAGAGTTTGCAAAGTACTGGTATAATGGTGCAATTACAGATGTAGAATTTTCTAACGGAATTGGATTTTTAATTAAAGAAGGGATTATAGTAGTACCTGAAACTCAAAATCAGAAAACATCTGATGAAGTGATAATTCCAGAGTGGATAAAAGCTAATACTGGATGGTGGATAGATAGACAAATTTCAGATATAGAATTTGCCAAGGGTCTTGAATTTTTAATTAAGGAAGGTATCGTAGTAGTGCCTCAAGGTCAAGGAACATCTGGTGACGTGAAAGTTCTAGATGTAGAATTATCGTCATTCATAAAATATTTTAAAGTTGGAATTATTACAGTGTAAAATATAAGAAATAAAATGAACAAACATACAGCTATAGTAATAATTGCGTCTTTTATTATTGCAGGACCATTTGTATTTGCCTCTTGGAATATTTACGGTGTTCAACAAATCCAATTTGTAGGAACAGAAGAAAAAAAAATCAACTATTTTGATATTATTAATAATGGAGAAATTAATTTGTGTAATCCAAATCCATTTTATGTTATCTTTGATAAAATGGAGGTTATAATGATCTTCGAACAAAAAGACAAAGGTCGCTTTAGCATTCAAGGAACTACTCTACCACCCTCATCAGTAACTACACTTGAAGGAAAATTTCGATCTGAGACATTTCAAGAGGTGCAATATCTTTCCTTGCATTTTGATGGAATGTTTAGTGGATCTGCACCTATCAGAATTGATCCAAGCAAATTTTCCATTGCCACAGAAACACACACTACGATAATAGGCATAATACCATATTCAATAACTCAACAATATTCTGGATTTGATTTTTGGAACATGTTGAATGGGGAAGACAGAGAATTAAACTGTTAAAAATATTCCAAAGTAGGAAAAAATTTTAGAATCTATTCTATTATAGCCTAAAAATATAAAAAAATGGATTTAGTACCAGTCTAAGGTACTGGAGGTAGAGTTGGTATAACTTCCCATAAAGGAATTACACCAGCATCTTTCATTTCAGAAGCGACATCGTCAGTGTATAGACCATGAATGTTTACTGCTGGATGTGCAATACTGTTCATTCCCATTGGTGGGACAGCATCACTTGGATTGCCTAATGCATATGCATATGATGCTACAGGTGCATCTATGACTCCTGCATCTACCAATCTTGGATTTAATCCAAATGGATCGCCTGCAATAAAGAGACCAATTCCACCAGTGTAAATTGCTGCATAGTCATGGTTTACCAAAGCATAAGCTCCTGGCTCATCAAATACCAAGTCAACAATCATGTTCTGTGAACCACCGAGTAACCATGTCTCAGTTGCTGCAGATTGGACTCTGTTACCTTGAGTAACTCTGTCAAGTATTTCTCCAACAATGTGGAAGAATACGGGCTCATTACCGTGGTTTTCAATAAAGAGTCTTACATGTTGATTATTTTCAACATACAGAAGTTGCGATTGGTATTGTTTGAGTTCAATACTATTCCATGGTTGTGCTACAAAGATGTTTTTATCAGCATCTCCTTTTAGGAGAATGTTGTGTAACATGTTTGGAACATATCCAAATTGAAGTCCATTGATAACTGTTGCAGTATTATGATGTTGGAACATTGCTCCTGCATCATAAAAGCCTTCGTCAGTCAAGTACAATTGGTTGAATTGTAGCGTGAACTCCAATGCATCTGCGTCATAGTACATTCTGTCTAACTCGCCACTGCCACTAGTTTTCTCTACCATTAATTTCTTGTATCCATTAGCTGGATCAACTATTGCAATTCCGTACATGCCGGAAAATACGTGTTGGTCCATACCAACTAGGTGAACACCAGAACAATGGTATTTGAAAACACCTGCAGATTCTGCAATGTAACAGTATTGACTTGTTTCTCCTGGATTAACAGAATCAAAGGTCAATGCTGATATTTGTGATGCATGCATGTCGTTTCCGTGACCAGTAACTTCATCCGCTGGGATGGATAAGGTCATTTTTACGACATCTCCTTGAGTGACTCTTAGTGTAGGTCCTGGGACCTGACCGCTGAAAGTCATTGCATTGTATGTTTTACCACCCATAATTGGTAGTTGAACACTTTCACCTGTGAGATTAAACTCAACGACTGTTCGTCCAGATGATTCAAGGGCTCCACAATCAGTTTCTGCGAATGCTTGTGGCATTACAAGCTGTAAACCGCCCATTTGTCTAATCTGATCCATCATATCAACATCTGAATTGGATGTATCAAATGATTGACCAGAGATTTGGGTTTGTGTGTATGTGCTTCCGAATAGCGTAGCTCCCATTACTGCAACTGCAGTAATGGTAAATAACATGCTGTATCGCTTATTCATTGGATCGCATGCGATCCATAGCTTATATAATAATTCCCATTTTTCTCGAAAATAATTCAGTCTAAGAAGCTAATTTTATTAATAAATGCTGGAATGGACTAAAATCAAGTTTCAAAATTAGATTTTATATGTTCAGTTTTTAGAAAAAATCTGGTTATAGAATAAAAATAAATTTAGTCTTGAGATTGAACAGTCTGCCATTTACCGTTGTCAATCATTTCTTGTACTTCAGCTGCTCTCTCATCGGTATACAGTCCATGAAGATTTATCATTGGATGAGCTATGCTCTGTTTTCCCATTGGGGGAACGGCATCAGATGGATTTCCTAATGCCTCAGCATATGATGGAGATATTCCAAGATCAAAAAAGTCACCTGCTACAAATAAGGCTGCAGCTCCACTGAAAAGAGCGCCATAGTCATGATTTACTGCAGCATAAACTCCTGGTTCATCGAACACCAAGTCAATGATCACTCCTTGAGAACCACCTATAAGATGAGTATCCTGTCCTTTAGCTTGTACATAATTAGATTGAATTACTCGATCAAATATTTCCCCTACTAGATGGAAGTAAAGTGGTTCATTTGCTTGATTTTCAACGAACAATCTTACATGTTGGCCAGTGGGTACGTACATTAACTTTCCTTGGTATTGAGCAAGATCAGCTGAGTTCCAAGGTTGTAAGACAAATATGTTTTTGTTTGCATCACCCATAATGAGTTCATTGAGGTCTTCATTTGGTGTGTAACCCAATGCCAATCCATTCACAGTGTTTTGAGATGCATGATGTTGGAATAATGCTTGTTGATCATAGTTACCATTTTCATCAAGGTATAATTGAGAAAAGTGTAGCTGAAATTCTAAAGCATCTGCTGAATGGAATTTACGATCAATTTTTACTTCACCATTTTCAATAGTTGTTTTTTCAACCATTAATTTCCTATATCCATTAAGTGGATCAACAATGATAATTCCATACATTCCTGAAAGGACGTGTTGGTCCATTGCTGCTAGGTTAATACCTTCACAGTGAAACTTGAACACGCCTGCGTATTCAGCTTTGTAAATGTATGTTTGACATGTTCCTATATCAACTGCTCCAAAATTTGTTGCGCTTAATTGTGAAGCATGTTCATCAATACTGTGTGGCAGAACCTCGTCATCAGGAATACACAAAGTCATCTTAACAATGTCACCTTGAGTAACTCTTAGTGTAGGTCCAGGAACTTGTCCATTGAATGTCATTGCTTTGTATGTTTTACCACCCATTATTGGTAGCTCAGCAGAAAGGCCTACCAGGTTGTGTTCAACAATTCGATAACCTTCAGTTTCTAAGGCCATAGCTTGATCAGCACTAAGCTGTGCAAAAGCTCCTGGTAGTTGTAATGTAAGACCTCCAAAATCGTGAACTTGTAGTAAAACTTCATCTGTCGAACTAACTGAAAGTTCTTGTATGGTTACCTCACTTTGATTGTAGGTAAATAGGTTAGCCATAAAAATTACGCCTATTGCAAAAACTACAACAAGTGATAAACCCATTGTCTGTGATAAATTCAATGTTAAAGTTAATCTTAGAGCCGTATATAATAATTCTCTTTATTTGCAGATTATGAAAAATGTAATTTCAGAAAAGACTGAATAATAGCTAAACTAACGTGAATTTGATTTGAAGTCAAGAATTGATGTCGATTCATTAGGAAAAGTTAGGATTCCTGCTGATGCTTACTATGGCCCCTTTACTGGAAGAGCACTGGAACAATATCATGTAACTGGACATAAATCTCATACTGATTTGATTAGAGCTTTTGTGATGATAAAACGTTCAGCTGCAATGGCCAATATGAAAGTGAACGTACTTGATAAAAAACGTGGAATGGTAATAATTCAGTCATGTGACAAAATTTTGGCAGGAAATTTCCAAGATCAATTTGTCATTGATTCTATTAACTCAGGTGCAGGAACTGCCTTTAACATGAATATTAATGAAGTAATTGCAAATGTTGGTCTTCGAATACTAGGAAAAAAGAAAGGTCAATATCAATTTCTACATCCAAACGACCACGTAAATATGTCTCAGTCAAGTAATGACACATTTCCTACTGCAATGCACGTCTCAATTTTGTTTAATCTTAAGAAAACAATTTCTGCAATTGATATTTTGATCAAGTCATTAAATAAAAAAGCAAAACAGTTTTCAACATTTAAAAAAATTGGAAGGACTCATCTTATGGATGCGCTTCCAATAACATTAGGTAGTCAATTTGCTGCATATGAAACATCAGTTAGTAAAGCTAACAATGCATTAAAAATTGCATCTAAGGAATTAGAATATGTTGCATTGGGCGGAACAGCGGTAGGGTCAGGTGCAAATGCGCCTAAAGGTTACCGAAAAATTGCTATTTCTGAGCTTGCAATGATTTCAAAACTTCCACTAAAGCCAGAAAAAGATATGCAGCATTCTTTGCAGAGCAAGTTTTCTGTTGTAAATGTTTCATCAGCTCTTAGAAATTTAGCAATTGAGATTAACAAACTTTCAAATGATATTAGATTGATGGCATCAGGTCCTATTGCTGGACTTGCAGAAATTGGAATACCTGCAGTACATGCAGGATCATCCATTATGCCAGGTAAAGTAAATCCATCACTTGCCGAATGCATGAATATGATTTGTTTTAATATATTTGGAAATGATTCAACAGTTTCGCATGCAGCTCAAGCGGGCCAGTTTGAGCTTAATGTAATGTTACCTGTAATGCTAAAATGTGTTTTAGAATCTACTGATATGCTAAGTAACTTTGTTCCAATTTTTTCGAAAAATCTAATAGATGGACTCTCTGCTGACAAGAAAAAATTACAAGAAAATATTGAAAACAGTCCAGTAATTGTTACATTACTTGCACCAAAGATTGGATATCAAAAATCAGCAGAATTGTTCAAAGAATCATTAAAGTCTGGAAAAACAATAAGAGAGTTAGTATTATCAAAGAAATTATTGACTAGTAAACAAATCAAGTCCCTTTTAGGATAAAATACAAAATGGCTAAGATATGGGTAGAGGCTTATGGTTGTTCTGCAAGTTTTGCAGATTCTGAGATGATTTCAGGGTTGATTGTAAATGGGGGACATACTCTTGCAGCTAATTCTTCCGAGTCAGATTTGAATCTCATTGTGACGTGCTCGGTAAAGGATGCCACTGCAAATAAAATGATTTATCGAATAAAGCAGCTTAAATCAAAGCCATTAATTGTTGCTGGATGCTTACCTAAGGCAGAAAAAACCACTGTTGAAAAATTCTCCGATAATGCAAGTATGTTAGGGCCAAATTCCTTGGGAAAGACTCTTTCGGTGATTGAATCTACTTTAAAGGGTAAAAAAGTGATCGCTTTGGAAGACACTGATTTATCTAAAGTTGGTCTACCAAAGATTCGTCTAAATCCCATAGTTGGCATAGTCGAGATTGCTACTGGATGTATGAGTGAATGTACCTTCTGCCAAACAAAATTGTCTAAGGGTGATTTAAGAAGTTTCAGAATCGGAGATATCGTTAGACAGGTTATCATAGAAGTTGAAGATGGTTGTAAAGAAGTTTGGTTATCATCAACAGATAATGGTTGTTATGGTTTTGACATTGGTTCTGACTTATCCACATTAGTTAATGCAGTGTCAGAGATTTCACACGATTTCAAGATTAGAGTAGGCATGATGAATCCTATGTACATGCCAAGAATTCGTGATGGTCTTTTGGAATCCTTTGAGAATGACAAAGTCTACAAATTTCTACATATACCTGTACAAAGTGGAAATAATAAAGTGCTCAATGATATGAAGCGTGGGCATACTGCCAAAACCTTTAGAGACGCTGTAAAAAAGTTCAGGGATAAATTCCCAAACTTTACAATTTCAACTGATGTAATTGTGGGGTTTCCTTCAGAGAATAAAGAAGATTTTGAAGATACTGTACAATTACTTGAGGAAACAAGACCTGACGTGGTTAATCTTTCAAAATACAGTAAAAGACCTGGCACAGAAGCAGCAACTTGGAAGCAGATCGATGTGTCTGAGGTTAGGAGAAGGAGTAAACAAATCTATGAACTTTGTAGGAAAATATCGCATGAAAACAACCTAAAATGGATTGGCTGGACAGGTAATGTCTTATTTAATGAGAAAATTGAAGATGTTGTAAGAGGAAGAAACTTTGCATACAAACCCATTCTTGTAAAAGACTATGTTGAGGTAGGGGAAAAACATCAGGTTACAATAACTGATGTGACTAACCATAGTTTGCTTGGTGCGATCATTCGTTAAAATTTTTAGATCTGAAATTGGATTAAAACTACGTAAGAAGGTTTTTTATCGTATTTGACAGAACAGGAAGAATGACTTTTCAACTATCAGAACCAATCCTAGTTGTAGGTCTTGGAGGAGTAGGCATAAAGCTGGCCACCAAAGCAAAGGAACTACTCAAATCAGATTGCCTTTTAATTAGTAATGACCAAAAAGACTTGGATTTTGATTGTAAATCAATTAAAATTTCAACTAAATCTGTACTCAATCCATCGGTTCAGCTAATTAGAGGTTCGGCATACGCTGATTCTGAAAATATCAAGGAAGAGATTTCAAAATATTCCACAGTAATTATTCTTGCAAATTTAGCAGGAAGAGCTGGCACTGCTTTGGCTCCTGTAGTATCTAATCTATGTAAAGAAAGTAACAAAAATGTGTTATCCTTTGCAATTATGCCTTTTAAATTTGAAAAAGATAGAATATTTCAATCAGGAATTTCTTTAAAAAGACTTAGAGAGTATTCAGGATGCACTATAGTATTAGATAATGATGCTTTACTTGATAGCAATCCTGATTTGAGTTCTATAGCATGTCACAATATTTCAAACGATGCAATATTGAATGTGATTGGTTCATTAGCTACTACCTCAATTCCTGAAGATACAAATATTTTGTCTACAGGTAAAAATGTTCAAAATGTAGAAGATTCGTTGAAGGATTCGTTAAGAATGCTTTATGAAGATGCTCCACCAAGTAGCGTAAAACGTTCTATACTCTATATTCTTGGAGGAGATAATGTACCGGTTGGAGTTTTAAATTCGGTTTCAAATATTGCTGGTGTATTCAATCAAGAAAATACTAGTGTTAGTCAATCAATTGGCTCTGGGCAAAAATCAAAAGTAATCATGCTTTCTTCGGTTCAAGGCGAGACACATTTTGATAAATATGATCCTTTAGGAATTATTCCCCAGGAAAAAACACTTGATTGGGAACAACCAGAATGCAGTA
The DNA here is from genome assembly GCA_008974855.1 of archaeon MnTg01. Taxonomy (GTDB): domain Archaea; phylum Thermoproteota; class Nitrososphaeria; order Nitrososphaerales; family Nitrosopumilaceae; genus CSP1-1. Next base: position 1,404 of record BFAR01000068.1, on the reverse strand, counting down.
TTAATTGTGAATTCGAGTTATATCAATTAGAATAAATTAATTTTATTTAGATTTCTTTTTTGCACTTGATTTTTTACTTTTTGTCTTTTTCGAATCTTTAGATTTTGATTTTTTAGTTTGTGATTTTTGTTTTTTGGGTTTTGATTCTTTAGGTTTTGATTTAGTTTGTGGTTCCTTAGCCTCAGGTTCTTTTGGTGTAAGTTCTTCTTTACTCTCACTAGTTTCAATTTCTTTTGATTCAGATTCTGGTTTTTCTTCTACTTGAGGAATTTTCTTTTCATCTTTTGGTTTTGTTGTTTCTTCAATTTCCTCTTCATATGGAGATACTAAAACAAAGCCTTGATCTGTTTTTGTCATACTCACTCTAATTTTTCTTGGAGGATGTTTTATTCCTCGTTTCCAAATTAAATGACTCAAACTTTCTTCGATCTTTACTTCTTCGTTTTTCATATGATGCCTAGTAAATTCTTTTATCATGTTAATTGCCCTTTTAGCTCTTTGATTATTTGGTGAAAGCAAAACCTTTCCTAAGTTAATTGTGTAAACACGTTCAAGTTCTTGAGACAATTAACCAACCTCTACGTCTGTTGATCTCCAAGCTCTCCTCTTGGGATTCGTTCTTACCGATCTTTTTGTTCTTAAAATAACCCATGCAGGAACAGCAGAAGCCTGCTTTTGTTTTTTTATTAATCGAATTTTCCTTCCAGAGGATTTACGAGCAGCCATAAAAATTCAGGCAAGTCAAGCTCTTTTTAAATGAATCTCATATGGATAAACGATTTGCAAGATGTTTCAAGATTCTAGCGGAAGCGCCCCATATCACATCATCCTTGTAAGTAAATTTGTACATTTCTTGAATTGATTTATGATTTGGATCTTGATCATCAGATAGTGTTTCTAACAATGGAATCAATGGTACGTGTAGAATAGATTTTACTTCAGAACTTATTTTTAGTTGTGGGACATCATCAAGAATTGATAAAAATGAAGAAATGGTAAAACCTGAATTAAGGGTAACTACATTTTCAAATTGTCCAATAACATTTTTTCTTGAAACATTCAAACCTATTTCTTCTCCCGTTTCACGAAGAGCAGTCTCTAACAAATCATTATCATCTTCTATCCACTTGCCACCTGGAAAAGCAATTTCACCTGCGTGTATGTTTAATTTTTTAGATTTTTCAATCATGATTACTTTGGGTTCGGTGCCATAAATTATCACAAGTACTGAAGCAAGTTTTGTTTTTCCATCATGTTTTGGTTCAGGAAAAATTTTACTTGATAATTGTTCTTTTAGTATATTGATATCCATGATATTACAAAAACATCACACTGTATAGATTTTTTTCCTTCAAAGGTTTTAATCAAGTATATTTGAAAGCATTTTGATGACTATTAGATACG
>BFAR01000067.1 GCA_008974855.1 archaeon MnTg01 | reverse complement strand
TTGCAAAAGAGTATGGAATAGAGGATCCTCCAAATGCAGGTGGCGGATGTTTACTAACTGATCCAGCTTTTTCATTAAGAGCAAAGGATCTATTTGGACACATTGAAACTCCAACGATTAATGATATTGATCTGTTAAAGATTGGCAGACACTTTAGATTAGATCAATACACAAAGTTAGTTGTTGGACGAAATCATAATGAAAATGAAATGATAAAGTCTCTTGCACTTTCAAATGATATTTTATTAGAGGTTCGTGATCATGTGGGACCAGTTTCTATACTACGTGGAAAAAATTGTGATGACTATTTAGATTTTGGAGCACAAGTTACAATGAGGTATTCAGATGCACCAAAACCTAAAGCAAGTGTTGTAATCACTGAAAAAAATGCAAAAAAGGCCGAAGTCCTTGCAAAGCATGCTGAGGAAGAAACATACATCAAATACAGAATTTAGGCACGATGACTAGTGTGTGAACAGGTATTGACATGCAAGACTTTTTGAAGGAGTAGATGGCACCTGTCCGTAGATGCAGAAACAAGAAAGTCCAACTTTTCTCAAGGCAATCACGATAAGAGATCCTAGCGATATTCATTCGATACAGGAGGACATAAAAAAAGATATGATTCTGATTTTGAGAGTTACTCCGTTGGCACACAAAGATGTAGACAAGTTACGCAAAGTAGTAGAAGATCTTTATACAATTGCAAAAAATGCTAATGCAGATATTGCACGTTTAGGTGAAGAAAGAATTATTGTTACACCACCTGGCATTAAGATTTGGAAACCAGAATACGATTTAAAATAATTTAATCTAACTAGAAAGTTTTATTAGTATAATTTTATCGCTTCTTGAATCTGTGGATAGTGTGTTGGAACTCTAAACATTCTACGAATTGACATTGAAAGATTTTCAGACTTTCTTCTTTCCCCGTGATTAACAAGAACCTTTCGAAGTTTTGGTCTTAGTTTGTGCACAAAAGAAATTAATTGATTATAATCACTATGTCCACTGAATCCATCTAGTCTTTCTATACTACATTCAATTGTCACAACTTCAACTTTACCTTCTCTACCTATTAATGAAACTTGTTTTGCACCCTCAAGAACTCTTCTTCCAAGTGTACCGTTTACTTGATAAGATACAAACAAAATTTTGTTCTTTTTATCAGGCGCAATATTTCTAAAGTACTCTAGGACAGGTCCACCTTCAAGCATTCCTGATGTTGCAATAATAATAGCAGGAGAATTATCACGTAACGGTTCTTCTCTTGCATCTGGATGTTCTACATTTGTAAAGTATTCAGAATCAAATGGATTATCATCAGTTTCTAAAATTCTTTGCTTTAATTCTTGAGCTAGGTATTCTGGATGAGCTTCATGGATAGCTGATGCTTCTGCGATCATTCCTTCATAGAAAACAGGGGCTTCTACCATTTCACCAGATTTCATGTATTGATCTATTACCATCATAATTTCTTGTGCTCTACCTACAGCTGGAATTGGGATGAGAACTTTTCCATTTTCTTTAAGGACTGTATTAACGGATTTGATAAATGAGGATTCAACTTCTTGTCTGCTAGCTTGAATGTCTTCTTTAGCGCCATAGGTACTTTCAATCAGTAAAGTTTCAACTCTTGGGAAATTCCAACTTGCACTCTCAAATAAGATACTTTTTGCAAATTTGATATCTCCAGAATAAACAAAATTATGATCGCCATTTCCAATATGAAAGTGACAAAGTGCTGAACCAAGAATGTGTCCTGCATTTGCAAAAACTAGTTTAATGTCTGGAGAAATATCAGTGACAGTAGAATATGGAATAGTTATTGTTTGTTTCATTATTTGCTTTACATCTCTTTCAGCATACATAGGGGCTCTTCCTTGTGCAGAAGCAACCTTGATGGCATCAAGCTGAATTAGATTCATCATAGGAAGAGTTGGTTCTGTACAGTAGATGGGGCCTTTGTAACCATATTTGCATAAAACTGGCAAAAATCCAGTATGATCAAGATGTGCGTGACCAATGACTACTGCATCAAGTTCATCTAGCGTAATGTTAGCCCAATCAAGTCTTGGAAAAGAATCCGATGGGATTTTTGCGCCTGGATTAATTCCACAATCAATCAAAATTTTACTATCGGAAGTTGTTAAAAGCATACAAGAACGTCCTACTTGACCAAATCCACCTAGAGTCAATAAAGAAACTTCAGATTTTTGAGTTAATCTTGGACGAAAAATATTTTCGCCGACCTGCTTGAGTTGTTTTCCTCGTTCAGCAGATGATACCTTCAAGGTGTAGTTAATTGCTTGAATAGTGCTTGATGGATTGGTAGTTGCTTTACGAACACGTAGCTTCCATCCGGTTTTTTCAGTTACTTCTGCATGACTAAAGTCGGGGGAGTTTTTTTGTAATAACCAAGGTCTTTTTACCTCTATTGATACTTCTCCAGTTGCTGAATCAAAGAAAGTTCCTTGGAGATTTGCTTCTTTGGGAATACATTGAGTAAGAATTTTTCTTGCGTCCTCTTCTAATTTTCTTATAGATTCATCAGTTCTAACAACAATTCTTTTTTTAATCACATTAACAAGTTTTGAAATGATTTCATTGTGTTCCATCAAATATTTAGGAGTAGTCGTAAAAAGTGCAATTCTTGGTCCTTCATAATTAATTTTTGTAACGTTTGCTTCTTTGGGAATACTTTGCAGTATGGTTGCCATTATATTTTGGCCTAGAGGTAATTCTTTTTGTTGTGGTTTTCTTTGCATTAAATCACTAAAGGTTAATGATGGCTTTCTTTTGGTCTTTAGTTAGGAGTCGGAATCCATCTTTGTCAATAATTGAAACATTGATTCCATCTCCTGTTCCAATATTTCTGGTAATAGCTGCCTTTACAGCACGTAATGCTATTACTTTAGCATCTTCTATACTAAGATCATCACGATATTCTTCTTCTAAAAGACCATATGCAACAGGAGAACCGCTACCTGTTGTAACGTAAGTTTTTTCTTCAACTGACCCAAACATGTCAACATTGTATAATGCTGGACCGTTCTTATCGTAACCGCCTACTAAGATATCAGCCATAAATGGATAGCCTCGGTTTTGATGGAAAATAAGAGATGAAAGTCTGACTAAGGACTTGATTGAAATTGGTTCGTTTTTTGAAATTCTGTGTAGATTGGCATGATATCTGAGTATGTCGGTAATGTTTTGTGCATCAGCTACTCCTCCTGCCATGGTCATACCGGCATGATCGTCAATTTTTTGAATTTTCATTGTGTTATTGTTTGCAATAAAGTAGCCCGCGCTTGCCCTCATATCGGCACAAAGCACTACTCCATCTCTAGCCTTAATACCTACAGTGGTAGTTCCGTGTAATATTTTTTCTTCAACGTTATTTGACAAAAAGACACCTGTTTGAGATAATAAGAAAGACACAACACCCTTTTAAATAACTTTTTGTTGGTGGTGAGAGTGATAAGTAGTGAGAAAAAAGAAAAAGCCTATCACATCACATACAATGGAGCTACCCAGGCTAATTGTAATAGGAGAAAAAAATATCAATGAATTTGGAAAATTTCTTCGATCTCTTAATAATCCTAAAAAGGTATCTCTGATTTCTGGAATTCATGTAAAAAAATTTATTCAGATTAAGATTGAAAAATCCCTTGCTTCTTCAAAAATTCGATATGCCTGGCACAACGCAAAAAATAATGAAATTAAGTTAATCAAAGAGATTCAAAAAAATGTAAAGAAAGACAATAGTGATCTCATTATTGGAATTGGAGGTGGCAGATCCGTAGATATTGCTAAAATGGTTGCTTTTAATCTAAAAAAGTCGTTTGTGAGTCTTCCAACTGCGGCTTCACACGATGGCATAGCAAGTCCTTTCGTATCAGTTCGTGGAGACAAACCACACTCTCTTGTTGCCACAGCACCATTAGGAGTATTTGTTGATATAGACATCATTAGAAAAGCACCAAAAAAAATGCTTTCAAGTGGATGTGGAGATTTAGTTGCAAATATGATTGCGGTTAGAGATTGGGAGCTTGGTAGAGATAAAACTGGTGAGTATTTTGGAAGATATTCTGCAAATTTGGCTTCAATGAGTGCAGAAATCTTGATTGAAAACTCAGCTGTTTATGCAAAAAAAGGTCTTGATGTAAGAGTTATTGTTGAGGCGTTAATCAGTGCAGGAGTTGCATCATGTATTGCAGGCAGTAGCAGACCTTGTTCTGGTGCAGAGCATTTGTTTTCACATGCTTTAGATAGACTTGCTCCCGGTGTTGGTCTTCATGGTGAAAAATGTGGAATAGGTGCAATAATGATGGCAAAGCTACAAGGTCAAGATTGGAAAAAAATTGTAAAGACACTAAAAAATCTCGGTGCACCTACTACTGCAAAACAAATTGGTCTAAGCCCAGATACATTGGCGAAAGCATTAACTATTGCTCAAGATCTAAGACCAGAAAGATATACAATTCTCAAAGAAGTTGATATGACATTTAAAAAAGCAATTGAACTTGCGAAAAGTACTAAGGTTCTATAGATTAAGCTACTTTTTGTGCAACAGGTTTTTCTGTTTTAGGTTTAGATTCTTCTTTCTTTTGTGTGTCTGAAGATTTGATTAGATGAGTTTCTAAAAAGTTAATTTTTTCTAATGTAGGAACAAATTTGAAAATATCTGATTGAATAAAATGCTTCATAACTTGCAATCCATCAGAACGAAAAAGTTCTTCAGGTATATTGATATCTAAAGATGTTCCAGTTTTTTTGAAAACTAGTTTAGAATCGTCAACAGGCAAATGTCGTTTTAACATTCCATTTATTTTTTCGTCATCAGTTTCTAAAGCCTTTAAAACATTAACATCATAAATAATGGTTTTTCCTGCGAATCTATGATTGTAATCAACTTGTACTCTTCCAGAACCAATGAAACGTATAATGCCGGTTTTCTGATCAATTTCAATTGTGTCACCTACTGTAACCTTATCTGCATCTTCTCCTAGTTTACGCAAAGGAATCATTCTAACTTTTCCAGAGTCTCTTTCACCAAATCCTTTATCTGGTGTTACTTCAACAGAAGTTTTATCACCTACTTTTGAATTAGCTAATGCTTCATCTAGTCCTTTTATTACCCAAGACTCACCTACTGAAACAAGTTTTGGTTGATATTTTATGTTAGCATCATGGATCGAATGTTTTTTTGCTTCAGCTTCAATTGTAGTTTCAAAAACTTCATCAGTATCTTTTACTTTTGCAGTGTATTCTACTAAAATTAGTGAGCCTTTATTGAAAGTCAACTAGATCGCTCTTCGAATTTCCTAATATTAAGTTAACAGGAAGTTTAGAGGTCCTTGAGTTTTTCTTCAGCAGTTTTTAGAGCATCTACAGTGTTTGTCTTATAGCCCATCATATCAAGAGTAGACGATATTGCTGATATTGTTCTCATTACATGATATCTATGAACTTCTCCCATACAACCAACTCTGAAAACTTTGCCTTTTAGATTTCCAAAACCACCAGCAACAAGAACGCGGAATTTTTTAGCTAAAGTATTTCTAAAAGTATTGTCTTCAAGTCCTTCAAGATAATTTAATGCTATGATTGTGATAGAACGGTCTTCTTCTTTTGCAAATGGGGTTAAACCAATTGCACTCAAACCAGAATATAATGCGTCTGAACAAATTTTGTGACGACGAATCCTTGCGTCCATTCCTTCTTCAAGAATAATACGCAATGCTTCTCTGTATGCATATAGAAGAGGCAATGCAGGAGTAAAAGGAGTTTGTTTTGATTCTTCATAATATTTGAAATATCTTGCTAAATTGAAATACATTGTAGGTGGTGGGTTTTCAATCATGTATTTTTTAGCTCTTGGACTTACTGATATAGGAGATATTCCAGGTGGTGCGGCCATTGCTTTTTGTGAACCAGTCATACATACGTCAATATTCCATTTATCTACTGGCAGTTCGACACCACCAAGTATTGACACAGAATCTACAACATAGAAACAATCGTTTCTAGATGTAAGTTCAGGTATTTTTTCTAGATATTTTACCTGAGTACCAGTTGAAGTTTCGTTATGAACAACATAGAATGCTTTGACGTCCTTATTGTTATCAAAAGCCTCCTTTATTTGATCAAAGGTAGCATTAGTTCCTGGCTGAGTTTCAAGCTTGACTACATTTGCTCCCTGCCATTCTATCATCTGAGCTAGTCGGCTACTAAATTCTCCATTAACTGGAATTATTATCTTATCACCTTTTTTGACTAAATTCACAACTGAAGCTTCAACAGCTCCCGTGCCAGAAGAAGAAAGTGCAACAATATCATTTTTTGTTTGAAAAACTTGCTGAGTTTTTTCAATGACATCAGTATAAAGCTCAACAAAATCTGGACTTCGATGATTAATGATGTGAGTAAACATAGCTCTCATTACCCTCTCAGGAACATTTGTCGGACCAGGTAACATTGCTAAATATTCCAAATAATTTCGCCTGTCAAGAAGATCTTTAATGGCTTTATTTATAATTAAAGAATTTTCA
>BFAR01000066.1 GCA_008974855.1 archaeon MnTg01 | reverse complement strand
GATGTGATTAGAGCAGGAATTTTTGGAGGATTTACTAATTTTGTAATGATGGAGATGTTAATCTTGATAGTACTTGCTTCTAGTTTGTTCATTGTTGCCACAAAATTGCTTACAAAATTAGATTTTTGAATTTTTTTCCGTTAGTTTTAAAAAAAGAATAGCCCGGCCCAGATTCGAACTGGGGTCTGGGGCTTCAAAGGCCCCCATGCTTGACCACTACATTCGGTGGAATAATCCTCTACCGGGCTGCCGGACGTGGTTTAAAGTTTCATGTCCCTTAATGTTATTTTCTATTTACTCCAATGTAATCTAATTTTGGCGATATTAAGAATTTAATAACTTAGATTGTTTCTCGAATAGTTTTTACAAGTTTTGTATAAGGATCTTCCATTGAGTTTAGAGCCTTTTTTGCTCGTTTTTTATGTTCAATATTAGATGAATTAATCAATTTCCTAATGGAACGTGTTATTTTCTTAGGATTAGTTTCTCTTTTTACAAGTTTATTTTTAACAAGATAACTCTCTATCAAATTTGGTACTGCATTATAGGAAATTGTAGGTATTCCTAAAAGTGCAGATTCAGCAGTCATTGTTCCGCCAGATCCAACAAAAACATCTACATTTGATAATAACATCTTTCCATCTATAACTTTATCAAGAATTTTTATTTTCTTTCCAAAAGTTCTATTTAGAAAACGTATCTGAGAACCATATCTTCCTAGAACCAGAATATTTTCATCAGCAAATTCTTTGATTATACTTTTGATTATCATTATAGTTTTTTTTGTATTTTTAGAAGAATACGCAGCTTGATCTTCTTCAACTCTTACAAGAATGGTTTTTCTTTTATTATTGGTAAATGGAACTTTTATTTTCTTACCTAATACTCTTTTTGCAATTGTAGCAGCATCAATTGCTTTGTATTGTAAAATATTTTTTTTATTTATTCCAAATTTTATGAACTCTTTTTTTGGAATTATCCAAGGGATTAGTAATTTTTGAACTAGCGGAACTGATAATCGCATTACTGCTTCTGCATGGGGAGAGTCTGAAAAAGCAATATGTTTGATTCCTAGTCCATAAGAAACACGTGATGCTTCAGGTGAGCAAAAACTAACTGCAATTTCAGGGCATTGATTTCTAATAATTTTTGAGAGAAGACTTATCCTATTAGCACTGGCATTGAGTTTATCGAATTTTTCTGCTCCTCCATGCTTTCCTACAAATTTTAGGCTCAATTTTCTCAATTTTGCGAGTTGTGTCACTTCGCGATAACTTCTAGAAGTGCATATTACATGATGATTTTTTTGAAACCGCTTTATCATGGGTTCAAAAAATAGTAATTGTTTCGGAGTTAGAATATCAAACCAAATTTTCAAGCATTTTTCATTGAATTTAGAAGTTCAATAAGGTTTTTCTTGGGTTATTTGCTTAGCTCAAATGAAATGGTAGGAACAAAAGTTGTTGTTTACGGACTTAGTACAGAAGGGTATTTTCTAGCCTGTCAAATGGCAATAAAAGGAGCAGATGTTCAAATTATAGATGAAACTACCCCATCGGCAATATCCATAAAAGCTGAAATTGCTAAAACCTATCCAAATGTTTCCTCACTCAAAGAAGATGAACCCTTGTTGGCAATGGAACCAATAGAGGTTGCCATATCTAAAGCTAAATATCTCTTCTTTACCCCTAGAATTAGAAAAACGGGACAAGATACTAAAACAGAAGTCCATTCTAAATTCAAGGATGCTACAAATCATCTTAAGAAAGGAAGCTCTGTGATTTACAATCTTGGTACAGGATTTGGTGGTAATAATGAAAATATTTCATTATTAGAACACGTGACTGGATTAGAAGTTGGAAAATCTATTTCCTATTACTATTTTCCATTATCAGATCTAACTAAAACACCAAATGTAATTGGTTCTTTTAATAATAATAAAGACGAAATACTTGCCGAATTTCTATCAAGTGGAAAAAAGTTAAAAAAATTTGTAGCACTTTCTTCTTCAGAACATTTTCATGCAATTAATATACTAACAAGATTTTCAGGATTGTGTAGCATTCTTGAAGTGTGCAAATTTGCACAAGATGAAAACACTAAATCTGATTTAATTTCTGATGATTTTAATGATATTTTTCTAGATGATATGACAAATGAACTCTATGACCTTCGTTCGCTAGGAGCTTCTTTTGAAGGTGCAAATACACTAATGTATTTAGTTAATGGGAGCATTAAAGGAATTGATGGTTACATTAAACGCCTAATCGACGAAATAAGGTCCACTCTAAAGAAAAATGATCTCAAAGCTAGTAGAACAAAAATCGCTCTTTCATGGACTTTGGATCAACATTCTATGAGGGGCGACAAAATTGAGATGCTACGAAATCTCATAACACGATTACGAGATTATATTGGTGATGTAGAAGCCTATGAAGGACAAAATTTTGACTTGTTTCATAGTGATAAAACCACCGTAGTTGTTGTATGTTCTAGATACGATTATGAAAACATAATGAAAAAACAAAAAGATGAAGACCTAATCATGATTAAAACAAATCCTCTATGTGAGATCATACAATAAAAGTAAAATTACCTAAAATAAAAAAAACTTTGAAATGTCAGAAAAAAATCAACAAGATACAAAATCTGAAAAATCTAATATTGCCACTAAAGACTATGAAAATAACTCTGTTAATGAAGAAGTTGAAATCACAAATCAACCTAAAGAATTATCGATTTCTGAATTAAAAGCTGAACTAGAGGAAACAAAACAGAACCTTGCAGAATACGAAGAAAATTTAAAACATTCTTTGGCTGATTTTCAAAATTTGCAACGTAAAACTAAATTAGATATAGAAAATGGAATAAATTTAAAAATTGACAAGTTACTTCTAAAATTTCTTACAATTTATGATGATTTGTTTTTGGCCAAAAAAGTTCTTGCTGATGAAAAAATTGATGTTTCAGGATTAGAATCTATTGTGAAAAATATGAATTCGCTTCTATTAGAATACAAAGTTACTCCAATTAATGCATTAGGAGAAATTTTTAATCCAAACTTCCATGAAGCAGTTTCAGTTGTAGAAGACTCTTCCCTTGACGAAGGTACAATCACAAAAGAAATCAGGAAGGGATATATCTCTGAAAACAGAGTAATTAGACCAACAATAGTTGAAATATCGAAAAAATTAAAATTAGATAATAATTTACACGGTGAATGAAATGGCTAAAATAATTGGGATTGATTTAGGAACAAGTAATTCTGCTGGTGCAGTAGTGATAGGTGGAAAACCAACACTAATTCCAGCTGCAGAAGGCACTACAATTGGTGGAAAAGCGTTTCCATCTTATGTGGCATTTTCTAAAGAAGGAGATCTTCTTGTAGGTGAACCAGCCAGACGACAAGCTGTTACTAATCCTGAAAATACTATAGTTGCAGCAAAAAGAAAAATGGGTACTGATTTTATCTTTAAAATTCAAGGAAAGGAATACAAACCTCAGCAAATTTCTGCATTTATCTTACAAAAAATAAAAAAAGATGCTGAAGCATTTCTAGGAGAAAAAGTTGAAAAAGCTGTAATTACTGTGCCAGCTTATTTCGATGATAATCAACGTCAAGCTACAAAGGATGCTGGAATAATTGCTGGTTTGGATGTTGTTAGGATTATCAATGAACCAACTGCCGCCTCTTTGGCTTTTGGATTAGATAAATCCAAGGAGGATATGAAAATTCTAGTCTTTGATTTTGGTGGGGGTACACTTGATGTAACCATAATGGAAATGGGTGGTGGAGTTTTTGAAGTAATGAGTACATCTGGCGATACTCAACTTGGAGGAACAGACATGGATAAGGTAATTCTTGATTTTGTAATTGACGATTTTAGAAAAAATACTGGCATTGATCTTAGCACTGATAATACAGCAATGACTAGAATTAGAGAAGCTTCTGAAAAGGCAAAGATTGAACTCTCAACTGTAATGGAGACTGACATTAATTTACCATTTATTTATCATGATAAATCATCAGGTACCAAAAATCTTGAAATAAAACTAACTAGGGCAAAACTTGAAGAACTAATTAATCCAATTGTAGAAAAGTGTAAGCCATCTGTTGAAAAAGCAATAGAAGATGCAAAAATACCCTTATCTGATATATCAAAAATTGTACTTATTGGCGGTCCCACTAGAATTCCACTTGTTAGAAAATTCATTAGTTCACTAATTGGTAAAGAGGCTGAATCAGGAGTTGATCCTATGGAGGCTGTGGCAACAGGTGCCGCAATTCAAGCAGGAATCATTGCAGGTGATGTAACTAGTGACATTGTTCTACTTGACGTAACTCCATTAACTCTAGGAATTGAAACTCTGGGTGGTGTCAGAGAACTCTTAATTGAAAGGAACACCACAATTCCTACATCTAAAAATAAAATATTCACAACAGCTGCTGATAGTCAAACTGCTGTAACTATCCACGTTGTTCAAGGAGAAAGACCAATGGCAACAGATAATGTGTCACTTGGAAGTTTTAATCTAACCGATTTACCCCCTGCACCACGAGGAATTCCACAAATCGATGTAAAATTTGATATTGATGCTAATGGAATTCTTAATGTTACTGCAACAGATCTAGGTACTAAAAAAGACGCAAAGATTACAATTGAGGCTGGTTCAAAATTATCAAAAGATGAAATTGAGAAATTAAAACAAGATGCTGAAAAGTTTTCTGACGAAGATAAAAAGAAGAAAGAGGCCATAGATATAAAAAATGAAGCTGAAAGTTTCATCTATACTACTGAAAAGCTAATTAACCAAGATCTAAAAGATAAAATTCCACAAGAAAAAGGTATTAAAATTTCTGATGCAGTAAAAGAGTTGAAGGAAGTACTAAACAAAGACTCAGAACAGATTAAATCAAAACTAGATGCTCTAAAATCTTTAGTGAATGAAGTTACCACCGAACTTTACAAAAATACCGCTCCACCTCCTGGGGAAGGTCAGAAAACAACTGAAAACCAACAAGCTGGGGAAGGTCAGAAAACAACTGAAAACCAACAAGCTGGGGAAGGTCAGAAAACAACTGAAAACCAACAAGCTGGGGAAGGTCAGAAAACAACTGAAAACCAACAAGCTGGGGAAGGTCAGAAAAC
>BFAR01000065.1 GCA_008974855.1 archaeon MnTg01 | reverse complement strand
TTGTAGATAGTTCATCTAATCCATCTTGTGATCTAACGGTCATAATGTTTTCAGAACCACGTTTTTTTAATAATAATACTAGTCGTTCTAAAAATTTGTCTTCATATACTCCTATTAGTTGATTTTTTACTTGAGCTGGATTACTTAACGGACCTAACAAATTAAACGCAGTTCTACCTCCTATCATTTTTCTAGCATTTGCTACATTTTTCATTGCTGGATGAAATTTTTGAGCAAACATAAAACCAATCCTAAATTTATCAATAATTTCAGTTACTCTTTCTTGGGACGCACCTAAATCATAGCCAAAATACTCAAAAATATCTGCACTTCCTGACACTCCTGATACTGAACGATTTCCGTGTTTAGCAACAATTCCCCCTGCTGCTGCAATCACAAAGGAAGCTGTAGTAGATATGTTAAAAGTTTGTAGATTATCTCCACCTGTTCCACATACATCGATGATTGTACCTATTCGCTTTGGTGATATATGTACTGAAAAGGATTGCATTTTATCTAACATTCCAAGTAATTCATCATCTGTTTCGCCTTTTTCTCTTAAATATTTCAAAAAGTTTCCTGCATCTTCATCAGAAATATTTCCACTCAAAATACTTTCCATTGAATCACTGGTTTCATCATAAGAAAGATTGTTTCCAACTTTTAGTTTAGATAATACATCATCAATCATTTGTTTTTCACCATACTAACAAAATTTTCTAGAATTTTTTTCCCATCTGGTGTCATAATAGATTCCGGATGAAATTGTACTCCCTCAATAAGATATTTTTTATGACTAATTGCCATTATTTCTCCATCATCTTCTGCCATTGCAGTAATTTTTAGTGTATCAGGAATTATTGTCTTGTCGCCAACTAATGAATGATATCTAGTAGCTTGAAATGGATTTTTCACATTTTTGAATATTGTATCATCATAATGTTTAATTGGACTTGTTTTTCCATGACGTACTTTTCCAGCATTAACTACTTTACCGCCAAAGCAATGTATGATACCTTGATGTCCTAAACAAACTCCAAGTATTGGCATTGTTGGCCCTAATTCTGTAATTACATTATTGCATATCCCAAAATATTTTTTTTCTTCTGGAGTACCAGGTCCAGGAGAAATTATTATTGCGTCATAATTTTTTTCTTTAATTTCATCAATTGAGATCTTATCATTACGTATAACATCACAAATTATCCCCAGCTCACCTAAAATTTGTGCTAAATTATACACAAATGAATCATAATTGTCGATAATGAGAAATTTCATTTTGAAGCCTCTTTTAGAGCTAAGAGCATAGCTCCTGCTTTGTGTTCGGTTTCTTTTAGCTCGTTTTCTGGTATAGAATCAGATACAATTCCTGCCCCTGCTTGAACAAATCCTTTGTTTCCATCAAAAAATATACTTCTAATAGCAATAGCAAAATCACAACATCCATTAAAAGAAAAATACCCAACTGCGCCTGCATATGACCCTCGTGAATGGAGCTCTTGTTCATCGATAATTTCCATCGCTCTGACTTTTGGAGCTCCTGATACTGTACCCGCAGGAAATACTGCCTTGAATGCATCATACATGTTGTATTTTTCATCTAAAGTACCTACGACATGGGTTACCATGTGTTGAACATGACTGAATCTTTTTACTTGCATTAAATCCACTACGTGAACGGAACCATATTTACACACTTTACCAATATCATTTCTTCCTAAATCGACTAGCATGGTATGTTCTGCAAGCTCTTTTTCATCATTGAGCATTTCATTTTTCAACTCGTCATTTTCTGTTTCATCATTTGTAATTTTTCTTGTACCAGCAATTGGAAATGTTTCTACAACATTTCCAGTTACTCGAATTAACATTTCAGGGCTTGCACCAATAATTGTTTTTTCGTCCATTTTCATGTGATATAGATATGGAGAAGGATTCATACTACGTAATATTTTGTACACCTTCAAATAATCTCCACTAGCATCAAAATTAAATCTGCGTGATAATACTACTTGAAAAATGTCTCCGTCATGTATGTATTTTTTAGCATCATTGACAATTTTTGTAAATTTATCTTCATTCATGTCAACAGAAATTTCTGAAACAAAGAAATTTTCAAATTTATTCTCCGAAAGTTTAATCTGATCTATTCTATTTTCATCATAATAGAAATAAAATGATTTCTTTAGTTTTGTGTCATACAGTATTCCATCCTCATATATTCCAAATTCCATTAACGGAGTATCTACCGGATGTGATTGTGGAACTTTTTCCCATAATGTAACTGCATCATAATTGATGACTCCTACTGCTCCACCCAAATATCGATAAGATTGATCAGATGTAGTTTCAAGTAATTGTTTAATAGATGACAAAGGATCATCTGTTGCAATGGTTTTTTGTGTTCCATCTTTGTAGAATAAAATTACTTTATCTGTGTAACCTTTTACAACAATTGTTGGGTCAAAACCCATGATAGATGTTTCTGCTAATTCTTCCGGACCCGTTAGTGATTCAAACAAAAATGAGTGAGAATAATTCCGTGATAATTTATTATAAATTTCAAATTGAGTGCCAGTTAACTCTAGGGGTATTACTTTAGGAT
This sequence comes from archaeon MnTg01, assembly GCA_008974855.1. Lineage (GTDB taxonomy): Archaea > Thermoproteota > Nitrososphaeria > Nitrososphaerales > Nitrosopumilaceae > CSP1-1. Next base: position 6,438 of record BFAR01000065.1, on the reverse strand, counting down.
TGTTGCGTCCAAATATGTCCACCCATGTCAGTCACCCTACCTGTATTCTATATTTAAGATTTCTATAGGTTAGATGGACACAGTTTGTTCTTCTGCTACAAACATGTTCTTAATTGAATAAGGCCCATTGTAGTCATATAGGAACTGAGGGACGTCCCAATGCCCAGTTATGCCCCTCCATTTTGGGATCCTCAGGCTCCTTTTATTACCGTAAAGTACGGTACCTTTATAACCGATCTTGAATATCATATCCTATGAGTCAACTACTTGAATCAAAAATTCCCTCTAGAATTTATCAGGACTTTGTTTTCACAAAAACAAAAATCGTTGTAAATACTCTTGCTACTGAAGCTAGATGTTATGTATGTAGTAAAGGACTTGAAGATGGTCATAGTGTTACTGCCAAAAATACTACTTTTGGAAAGCTACTTTTTTGCGATAAGCATTATTTTGCAAATTAGACAATGGGAGTTGTTATTGCTCCTTGCGCAGCAGATCCTACTAAAGAAGCGTATTTTGCTAATGCACCAGATGTATAGTTTGGTTTTGGTCTAGACCATTGATTTTTTCTTTTCGCTAATTCCTCAGATGAAACGTGCAGATCTATAGAATTATCTTCCGTATTGATAGAAATTTCATCTCCCTCCTTTACAAATGCTAATGGTCCTCCAACAAATGCTTCAGGAGCTATATGTCCAACCATTAATCCGCGAGTGCCTCCAGAAAATCTTCCATCAGTTACCATTGCAACTTTTTTTCCTAATCCTTGACCTACTATTGCTGCAGTAGTAGCTAACATCTCTCGCATTCCAGGACCTCCTTTTGGGCCTTCATATCTAATTACAACGACATTACCTTCTTCTATTTCTCCTTTAGATACTGCATCAAATGCATCCTCTTCTCTATCAAACACACGTGCTTTTCCAGTGAATTTTGTCATTTCTGCTCCAGCCGTTTTTATTACTGCTCCGTCTGGTGCTAATGTTCCTTTTAGAATTACTGCAGTTCCAACATTGTGAATAGGATTATCAATGGACTTTACAATGTTTTGTTCTAATTCTGGAATATTTATTGATTCTAGATTTTCATGAATTGTTTTTCCAGTTACTGTAAGACAGTTTCCATGAAGTAATCCTTTATCATCTAATTTTTTTAGAACAAATGGAATTCCGCCAATCTTATCTAATGAGTTCATCACATAATTTCCACCTGGTTTCATGTCAGCTAAGTGAGGTGTTTTTTTTCGTACTCTTTCAAAATCATCATATGTTAGCTTTATTTTAGCCTCATTGGCTAACGCCAACAAATGTAATATCCCATTAGTTGAACCTCCTACTGCATTTAACATTGTAATTGCATTCTCAAATGCTTCAAATGTTAAAATATCGCTGGGTCTGACATTTAATTCCAAAAGTTTTGCACACGCCTTTCCTGAATCGTATACTATCTTTTCTCTTCTATCATCTTCTGCTGGAGGACTAGCACTACCTGGCAATGCAAGACCTATTGCCTCTGAAATCGACGCCATTGTATTTGCAGTAAACATTCCTCCACAAGAACCAGCGTTAGGGCATGCCGTATTTTCAATATTTTTTAAACCCTCAAGTGATAATTTTCCTGCATCATATGCCCCAACAGCTTCGTACACATCTACTATAGTTAACTCTCTACCATCTAAAATACCAGGCATTATAGTTCCCCCATAAACGAAAACTGATGGTAGATTCAATCTAGTCATTGCCATCATAGTTCCAGGCAAGCTTTTATCACATCCAGCAATTCCAACTAACCCATCATACTGATGAGCCCTTACCATTAATTCAATAGAATCAGCAATTACTTCTCGAGAAACTAATGATGATTTCATTCCTTCATGTCCCATTGCAATCCCATCACTTACTGCTATAGTACTAAATTCTCGTGGTGTAGCTCCACCTTCTAGAACTCCCTCTTTAGCTTTTTGTGCTAATCTACCAAGATGAATATTACAAGGCGTAGCTTCATTTCCTGTATGGCAAACACCAATGAATGGTTTACTTAGATCATCATCAGTTAATCCCATCGCTTTGTACATTGCTCTGTGGGGAGAACGAGCAGTTCCTTCTACAACATTTCTACTTGATATTTCCATTTTAAACAAATTACGATAGGCATACCATAATTTAGGTGGTTTGTTATCCTAAGATAGGTTGAGAGTCTAATTCTAATAATTGGGCATCAATTTGTGTTTGATCTTCGTCGCCGTAGGAAACAAGAATTCTATCTCCATCTTCAAAAACCATTTCTGTTAGACTATCTACTGGTTCATGATTGACATAAAACTTTAGAGAAAATTCTTCATTTGTACAGAATCTTCTTTCTCCACCTGCTGAAGCTTTAAACGCAAAACATTCATCATCGAGTCCAAGTCCTGTTGTTTCAAATAGCCATCCTAACATAACGCCTGTGGCATGTCTGTGAATGGTACTGCCATCCCCAGCTTCAAAATGCATCCAACTACTTTTTATTTGATATGCAGGACCTGAATAAGGAAAAATATCCCCATGAAGCTTAGTCAAAATTGTAGCATGTACGTGTTCGGATCCGAGAATTCCAGCTCCTGGAGGTGCGCCGGGGGCAGTTTGATCAAGATTTGTAAAATTATACACTGAAATTCCAACAATTACAGCAATTGCACCTAGAACTGCTATAGCTATAAGTGAATGCTTTCTTTTTTCTTTGGTCCTTTGAGTAGCAAACGAGCCTCGTTTTTCTTCTCTTTCTTTTCGCGATTTTTTACCCATGAGATAGTCAAGTTCCTAAAATTCCCTTAATTAACTTAATTGATAGAAAAACCATAAATAAAATACGATGTCGGGAACTACATGAATTGCATTTTTTGTGAAATCATACAAGGAAGAAGACAGGGTCATTTCATTTACCAAGATGAAACTCATGTTGGATTTTTAGATAAATATCCAATTGATTATGGACACTCCCTATTTTTACCACGTGCTCATTTTGAAAAAGTAACTGATATGACGCCAGAGGATGTGGGTGATTTATTTTCAAAGATACCTAAAATTGCTAAAGCTATCATTAAAACTACAAATGCAGATGCTTTTAGCATGGCACAAAATAATGGCAGGGCTGCAAAACAAATTGTGCCTCATGTACATGTTCATATTATTCCAAGATTCAATGATAAAGAGACAGTATGGACGAAACGAGATATAAAAAAAGATGATGAATTAAAAATGCTTGCTGAAAAAATTCGTAACTGTATTTAAATCACTAAAATTATGTGTTTAAAACTCAAAAATTAGTTCGTTCAACTCAAACAAACTCGTCTTAAAAGGACTATGTGAATTATTTAATATAAAAATGGCTCTTAATATTTTGATAGCAGAGGATAATGATTTTACTTCCAAACAATACAAAACAGCATTAGAAAAAAAGGGTCATAAAGTTACTTTAACTAAAGATGGGGAAGAGTGTTTTGATATCTATAATGATGAAATAAAATATCATGAATTGTTCAAACAACAAAAGAATTCTCCTTATGATATTGTATTATTAGATCAAAACATGCCAAGAAGAAATGGAACTGAAACGGCAAAGGATATTTTAAAACTTAGACGAAATCAGAGAATAATTTTTCTTTCTGCGTATGGGGAAAAAATATTAAAAGATGTTGCGGATGTACTAGATGATTCTATACAAATTATCCAAAAACCTTTTTCATTAGATTTTTTACTAAAAAAAATTGAAGGCAGAATAATTAATTCACGTGCTAATCGAGATCTTAAAACAAGAATAAAAGGTACAAAAGAAAACAACTTGATGACAATTACCCAATCTGAAGAATCAATTCGTTGATTACTGATTTGGGTTGTATCTTAAAATAGCACCAATTTTTCCAATACTAGATAGCATTGTTCCATGTTCTGCTTTTCCAGAAACTACTTCGATTGTAGTTCCAGTTTTTGTAGCGATTAGCGCTAAATAATCTACAATGTCTTGCTGACTTACTTCTGAATCTGTACTATTACAATTTGGACACGCGGTATTTAGTAATTCAGTTTTTCTTGGTATTACTTTTGGTAGCTCGACTATATCTTCTTGAATATTTTGACATTTTTTACATTTACATTCAATTCTATATAGATTCGTATCATCCGTAACGATGATTTTTTCTGCTACATTATTTTTTAAATAATTAATAACTTCTTTCATACCATATGCCCCCAGTCCAGTGTTTGAATTGATATGTTTGAATAACCCTTCGATAATTTTTTTTTCCTCAACCATCCTAAAATCTGATAATATTTCACCTGATTTTGCAAATGCTTCTCTAATACCTTCTGAACCTGAGTATGACGCATCAATTGTTGTTAATACCATGTCTTGTAAACGATATTCAAGATAGTTATTGTTGATAAATTCTTCTTTGGTAGGGCCAGGTCCAGAAATAATCAGACCTTTAATTGGATAAATATCAATAAAGTACTCTTTTGTAATGTCAGCTACTCTGTTAAAAAAATAGGTAAGCTCCATTTCACGTAATTTTTGAAACCTTTTTGCAGATTGTCCCCCCTGTCTATGTTTTCCGGCCACTCCTGAACCCGTTTCTTTTAACACTTCAATTTTGTCCCCATGTAATAGTCCCCAACCTGCATCTTTAGCATCTATAGCTAGAAAACCAATTAAATTATCATCTTTGAGCATATCTTTTAGAATATCTACATGAAAATGATCATCACATCTATACAGAAATGTTTTCAGATCTTTGGGAGGATCAATTTCATAAATTTTGACTACTTCACTTCCTAGTGGCCCTCCGCCCTCAGGAGGTAACGCACCACAGAAAATTACAAGACCACGTTCGGGGGTTTTTTTGTAAAGTTTTAGTCTTTGTACAACTTTAGATAGCGAATCTACAACATGTGTTCTAGTAAGATCTGATTTTATATTATCTGCGGTTCCCTGCTCTTCTCTTAAATTAGTAATTACCTCGTGGAGTTGTTTACCTTGTGGAACATACAAACTAATTAATTCAGTTCCACGACCTGTTTTTTGAGATAATTCTTCTAGTGTCTTTCTAATTTTGTAAAGTTTCACAGAATCTTGTTTTTGTAATTTGAATTTTCTCATATTTTCAACTGTCTGGTGAAGTGAATATTAAGTTTGATTGAAATTAATTTAGTAAAATTAGATTTTGCCAAATTGGACCTTGAATTTACAAAAATTGACCGCACTAAACATTACCATTACTGAATATTGGTAATTATGGGAAGCAGAACTGTTGGGAAACTTTATCCTATAGCGCTAGATGACTATCCAAAACTTTTGAGATACAAAGTATCTGAAAAGGGGATTTATCATATTGAAGATATGATTAGAGAAATCTTCGTAGAACACAAAGAACTCTCACTGAATAAATTGACTCAATTAGGTCTTTTATTAAAAACATACATCTGTCAAACGAAACGCGTGGATGAAGAAGTGATGTTTCAAGAAATATCAGATCGAGCAAGAAAACTAGGCGGAGTTGAAACTCATGAAATCAAAGCAATTCTCAAGCGATTAATGATGCGTGATTTGATTAGTCCTAATCCCCTATATGATCCACAAATAGCAATAGGCATTCATCACAATGCTACAAATTAAGAAGCTTTTCCAGATCGTATGTTCGTTACGAACACCGAACTGGGTATATCTTAAAAACTCAAATAAAAAAAATGCCAAAGGACGATTTGGAGATAAATAATCCTACCAAAAAGAAGAAATCTGAAATATCTACAGAAAATACTGAAATTCAAATTAAAAAAGCTAAGGAATATATGAAAAAAATCAATAGTCAATTAACAAATAGACTCCATAGAATTGATAAAATCAAAAAATCTCATGAACGATTTGAACATCAAATAGAAGTTTTACAATCTGGAAAATTTACTAACAGACAAGAAAGTTTAATGGACATGGTAGATGATATTATTGAAATTCCAGAAGCAATTAAGGTAAATAGTGAGTTATCTGGTCTTATAGAAAAGTATGCTGTAGAAAAACTTGATTTAATGAAAAAATTATTTTCAAATGAAAAAAAACAAACAAGAGAATTTAATGAAAAATTAAAAGAAAATCTATCTCAATTGGCATTGTCTGAACAGAAATTAAAACGGCAACGTGATAATTTACAAATAGATTTGAGAGAAAAAACTAAAAAATTAGCTCAAGCAGAACGACTTGCTGCTATTGGGGAATTGTCTGCAAGATTAGCTCATGATTTAAGAAATCCATTAACTGTGCTTAAGGGAGTTGTTGAAATAGCTCGTGCCAGAACTAATTCTGGCGAAACTAGATTTTCTACTAAACAAATTGATATGATGGAGCGTGCTATTTCTAGAATGTCAAATCAAATAGACGATGTTTTAGAATTTGTAAAAATTCAATCATTAC
>BFAR01000064.1 GCA_008974855.1 archaeon MnTg01 | reverse complement strand
CTTTTTCCTAACGGTTTGTATTTCAATTTACAATCTCCTTGAATTTTTGCAATCTTGAATTAAGTTCTTCCTCACTCAAAACTGGTTTTCCTGTTTGAATATCTTCATTTATGTTTATCCAAGATTTGCAACCATGATATTCAGATTTTATTGGGATCTTCATCTCTGGTATTTTATACACCTTGAGAAAAACCGTCTTAATTGGTTTTTCAGACATCCAATTAACCCGTTCATCAATGTAAGACTCACTCCAAATATGAAATTGCGATAATGCATTGATTTTTTCTTTTGATATGATATCTACTTCATCAACTACTTCTGCATATGATGTAATTTTGTTATGCTCATTTTGAGGACGGTTTTGTTTTACAATATCTAAATAATTATGAAATTGTGGTTTTAGATTCTTTTCTTCCTGATGTTCAAATGTTGGAAACAAAAAAAATTTTTTTGCTTCAATTTTGAATCCAGATTCAGTTTCAAGAATTCCACCTTTTCTTAAAATTACTGTTTGTTCTCCATTTTCAAGAGCAGTTACAATAGTTGCCCATTCTTTTAGTGCATCCATTAACCAAGGCTCAATATTAAAGGAATAATATCCTTTTTCACACATACAATCATTGGTATATCTAATGCAATATACTTGGAAACTTGTGTTCCTCTTAAATCCATAATGAGATTTTGAAATGCATGAAGGTCATCGGTTTCAAAGGCTAACATGAAATCTTCATCATGTATTCCAAAAGAGTAAGTAGTATTCAAAATAACCTGTGGATAGCTTTTACCAACTTCAATATGTTCTTCCATGAGTTTTTGTCTTTGTTGAACAGGCAAAAGATACCAATCTCTTGTTTTGGTAAACGGATACACTATAACATATTGTCGAGACTCTTCTCCTGCAACAAAAGACGGAATCTTTCCAGTTTTTGCGTAAATTGAGGGTCTAGTTGCTGAAAGGTAAACATGAGATGGAATAAGATATTTTCCTATTATTGTTAGGTAAATTTTTGAAATTACTTCTTGAATTTCTTCAACTGATTCTGCTGCAAACCAGAACATAAAGTCAGCATCATCACGTAAACCCAAGGTTGAATATGATCTAAATCGTATACCAGAATTTGCAATAACATGTTCTAGCTCTTTAGCAGATTCTTCTTTGGCTAAATCTGCCATCCATCTCCATTTTGGATCAATTTTGAAGAATGAAAAATTGAAAAAGAACTTTTTCTCTGCCTCTGAGCTTGATTCCATGTCTTTCCTCTCTAACTTATATGAATAAAAAAGTACTCCTAATTTTTAGTTCAAAACTTCCACTATCTTTTTTTCTGTTTTATGCCCTGATCTTATAGTTACACAAGAGGAAGAAATCCAGAAATATTTGGATATTTTTTGATAATCTCTTTATTTGCTTGACCCTTAATCGGTTTTGATTTGATTTCTCTAGTAATCTGATTCCCATCAACTTTTAGAAAATCTTTTTAAAATTCTACAAGTATCTAGTACAAAACCATCTTAATTTAAAATAATATTACTTATTTTTAGAAATATTTATGCTGCAGGTTGTTTCTCTAGGAGCCATTCGTATCCTTTCTCCTCTAACTCTGCAGCTAATGTGGCATCACCGCTTTTGATTATCTTTCCATCAGCAAATACATGTACAAAGTCTAGCTTATCAAGGAAGTTGAGTATCCTAGCATAATGAGTGATAATAATTGTAGTAGAATCTTTTCCAGAAGCTTGACTAATTGATTTTGCAACAGCTTGCACTGCATCAATGTCTAATCCTGAATCAGGTTCATCTAAAATTGAAATTTTTGGTTTTAGTACTGTCATTTGTAATACTTCTGATCGTTTCTTTTCTCCTCCTGAAAATCCCTCATTAAGATATCTTGATAAAAATTCATCTTTTAATCCAACAGCATTAATGTTTTTTTTCAAATAATTTTGAAACTCTCTTACTGTAATGAAGACTTCACGGTCATCACCTTGTAGTGCTTTACTTAGTGCATTGTAAGATGTTCTAAGAAAATGTGAAAAACCAACCCCAGAGACCTCAGTTGGATATTGAAATCCTAAGAAAAGACCTTTTTTTGCTCGCTCATGAGCTTTAAGTTTCAAAATACTTTCTCCATCAAGCAAAATGTCACCTTGTGTAACTTCGTATTTGGGATGACCTAGCATTGTACTTGCAAGTGTACTTTTTCCAGAACCATTAGGTCCCATTATTGCATGTACCTCGCCTGGACCTGTTTTTAGATTTACACCTTTGAGGATCTCCTTTCCTTCCCTTTTCACATGAAGGTCTTTAATCTCTAAAACTACCATTGAATCAATATTCTCTTTTTCACTATATAACACAGACGAATTTTAGCTTCTCCTAAGAGATCATTCTAAATTTATAGAATTACCTATTTAGATTAAAAAATAAAGAAAGGGGTTGGATTTTGATTTAGGCTAGTGATGGTCGAAGAGTTACACATAATTTGTAACTAGTTAGGATTTCTTTACATCTATTTCGTATTGTTACTTCGGTTACTCCTGCTACGCTAGAAACATCACGTTGTAAAACGTTTTGTCCAAGCAAAATTGATGCAACATAAAGATATGCTGCTGCAATTCCATTAGGAGCTTTTCCATCCGCAAGGTTTTTGTTTCTAGTTTTTTCGAAAATTTCTAATGCAAGTCGTTCAACTCGTACATCTGTCTTTGATAGATTTGCTATTTTTGAGATGTACTTGTCCATTGTTACAACAGGTGTTGAAGAAGCTCCCAATTCCATTACCATAGTTCTATAGTATTTGGCTGCAAGTTTTGTTTTGGCTTTGAGATCTTTAACTGTACAAATTCCTGCACATATTTCATTTAGGGATCTTACAACATCGCATTGTTTACATGCCATGAAAATGGTTGCTGCCGTAATACTTGCGACTGATTTACCTTTAACGTCCATTTTTCCATCAAGACTCCTATAAACCATAGATGAAGTCTCAAGTACATTTTTTGAAAGGTTCAGTACCTTACAAGTATCTCCAATTTTTCCTAGAACATTTGATAATCTTCTTTCTCTTGGAGATGACACTCTAATTCTTTGTTGCCATTTTCTCAGATTATTCATCTGGTTCGCTACATCGGAATTGATTGATTTTCCGCTGTAATCTTTGGTGCTCATAGAAATTTCCGTGGCAATTCCCAAATCATGTTGAGAATATGTTGTTTGGCCTGTTGCTCTTGCTAATTTCATTTTTTCTTCTAAACTACTACTCCTTGCTTCTGGACCATAGTCTGCCATTTGTTCTGCAACCACTACGCCGCAGCCAGAACAAATCCTTTCACCATTCTGAACGTCATCAACTAATGTTGATTCACATTCAGGACAGCATTTTTCTATTTCAATTGTGTTCATTTCTTTTTCTCCTGAATTTTTTGTATTTTTTTGCAGGAGAATCTGTAAGTGCAAAAACTTTTTTTCCAACGTATTTTTTTACGCTGTTAGTTAACGGAATAGCAGATGCATATGGTTTTGCAACTGGACCTATCATTTCCGTAACTTTTGCCACCTTACTACTTTTTTCGTCGCAAA
>BFAR01000063.1 GCA_008974855.1 archaeon MnTg01 | reverse complement strand
CTTTTCTGCCAGTACGTCCTCTTCTTTGAATATATCTAATGGAGCTAGGAACATTATCATAAAAGATTACATGAGAGACTTCAGAAATATCCAGGCCTTCTTCTCCAACTCGTGTCGCAATTAAAACGGTGTAAAGTCCATCACGAAAGTCTTGTATGGTTTGAATTTGCTTTTTTTGTTTTAGTCCAGTTTCTCCTGCCTTGCCAATTAGAAATCCTGCTTTGATTCCCATTTCAGTTAAGTTTTTGTGAATTACTTCCACAGAGTCACGATAACTTGTAAAAACCAAAGCTTTGCCACTAATTGATTGTAAAATTTCTTTTAATTTTGGAATTTTACTGTGTTCTATTCCTTTTTCTTGTGCAGCCTTTGCCAATAAAATTGCCTGGGTAAAATTAGAATCATTTTCAAAAAGATCCTTTATGCCAACACCTTTTTTCTTACTTGTACGCTCACAAAATCGTAAAAATGATGTTATTCCATGAGATTCAAGCATACTTAGTGCATAATGAATTCGTATAGCAGTAAAAAGAGGTTTTGCCGAACGCCTGTTTTGCCTTAAAACATAATCTCTTAATCTTAATAATTGTGACATTGATCTTGTATCAGTTACATTTACACCGTTTCTTTTTAGTTCCATGTATCTTTGTTCAAGAGCTTTTTTGATTAAACTTTGAATATGTTTCATTTCAGGAGGAAGTTCTACATTTATCCATTGAGTGGTAGTTTCTTGTATGTATGGTTTAACATCTGGACTATCTTCAGTTCTTTGAGCAATACTTGAAATCTTTAGCGTAGTGATTATTTCTGTAGCCTTTTCTTTTTCACTAGGTAAAGTTGCAGTCATTCCCATAATCCTTGCATTAGAGTGTAAAAGACGTTGGGCAATTCCAGAGTATGCATAATCGCCAATTGTTCTATGAGCCTCATCAAAAATTACAAGACTAAATTGGTCAGAGGATACAATTTGTCTATCCAAATCATTTTTAGTAATTTCAGGAGTTGCACAAATTACACTATTCATCCAAAGTTTTTTTCTTTTGTTGATAAGATCCTCACCAGTAATTAATGCAATATCTTCAATTGTAAGATTATTTTTTAAAAACTCATAATGCTGGTGAGCAAGCACTCTAGTTGGAGCTAAAAAAAGTATGGCGCCAGTTCCCTTTGAAAGATATTCAACAATTACTTGTAGAGCGACTGTAGTTTTCCCTAGACCTGTCGGCAATACAACAAGACAATTTTCAGATTTTGCTTGATTTGCCAAATTGACTTGATAATCCCTATTTTCAATAGAATTTTTTTGTAAATATCGATGTTCTAGATATTCTGAGGACATTTTTCCTAAAGTATTAGGACTTGGTATTGATTTTATGGTTTCGTATCGATCAAATGATAACCATTACTCAATTTTCCATATGATGTCAATATGACTTTTGGCTAATTTTTAGGAATAAAAAAAGAGAAAAGTCTCCTTGTTCGGAGACTGAAATGCATTAACTAGTTTATGTGAGCTATTGGGCTCCCAGCTAACACCGCGAGATGTCTCTGACTCAATAGATCAACTAAGACATGGTTTTTGTTAAAAAATCAGGGCCAAAAAGAATTACTTTTAGGTTAATTTTCTAAACCTAAGATCGAATTCATATATTGCAGGAATCGTCATTTTTGTTGTGAGTGGCACTTTTGAGAGACCAAGTTGGGATGAATATTTTATGTTACAAGCAGAGCTTGCAAAGCTGCGATCAAACTGCATGACTCGTCATGTGGGAGCAGTCATAGTTCGAAATCATAGACAGATTGCAACTGGGTATAATGGAACGCCTCCAGGAGTAAAAAATTGCTTTGAAGGTGGATGCAAACGATGTCAACTTAGGATGGAAGGAAAAATAGAGTCTGGAGCATCGTTAGATAGATGTCTGTGTAATCATGCAGAGGCTAATGCAATAATGCATTGTGCCATTTTAGGAATTGAAACTGGAACAGATGGCGCGATTTTGTATACAACATTTGTTCCATGTTTAGAATGCACAAAAATGTCAATAACAATAGGTATTAAAAAAATTATTTGCCTTGACTCTTACCCTGAAACAGACTTTGATTTACTTGAAGAAGCAGGTGTTACAGTTCAAAAACTTGATAAGACAAAGATAGTATATTGGGCAAAAAAATTAATCGAGGGTTATAATGTCACGATGATTCCCAAATAAAAAAAACATGTCTACACAAGAAAAAAAATCAATTCCAACATCCTTATTGGTGTCAGCCGCATATTCTAGAGAAAAAAATGTGGCTGTATTAAAATTTTATAATCCAGAATCACAAGAGCTTAAGCTTTGGTATGATGAAACAGGTCACAAGCCATACTGTTATTCAAAACTCACCAAAGAAGAATTAGATGGAGCAGACATCAACAGGGAAGAAGTAGTAAATATTGAGCAGGTAAAAAAATATGACTTGCTTAAAGATACTGAAATCGATGTTTTAAAAATCAGTGTGTCTAATCCGTTAGCAATTGGAGGTACGGATAGTAGTTTACGTAATCGAATTGACACTTGGGAATCAGATATCAAATATTATGAAAATTATCTCTATGATAGATCACTAAACATTGGCAAATATTATAAAATTGAAGACGGGAAAATTATTCCACAGATTTTAGAAATCTCAGATGAAGTTCGTTTATCATTAAAATCCCTAATTTGGGATAAAATTGTAGATGATGAGATGGTCAATTCAAAACAATTTCAAGAATATGTTTCTGATTGGGCAGAACTTCTCAATCAACCTATACCAAAAATTAAGCGTGTTAGTTTTGACATAGAAGTAGAAGCAGAAGTTGATAGATTACCTGATGCAAAAATTGCAGACAGAACAGTTACTGCAATTGGTTTTGAAGGAAGCGATGACTTTAAGGAAATATTTGTGTTAAGGCTAGAGGGAGTAGAAGAAGGAAAAAACGAACTTCCCTCAGACGTCAAGGTTAGGTTTTATGATAAAGAAAAAGAGATGATTCAAGACGCATTCAAAAAAATTTCTGAATATCCCTTTGTAATAACTTACAACGGAGATGATTTTGACATGCCGTATCTTTACAATCGTGCTCAACGGTTAGGAATCAAACAAGAAGATAATCCATTATACATGATGCGAGATTCTGCAACACTCAAGGAAGGAGTTCACATTGATCTTTATCGGACTTTATCAAATAGATCATTTCAGATTTACGCATTTAGTCACAAGTACACTAACTTTTCTCTAAACAGCGTCTCAAAAGCCCTCTTAAATGAAGAAAAAATCGATTATGGAAAAGAGCTAGGCAAATTGAATCTATACCAAACAGCAAACTACTGCTTTAATGATGCCAGACTCACCTACAAGCTTACAAGTTTTAACAATGATTTACTGATGAATCTTCTTGTAGTAATTTCCAGAATTGCAAAAATGCCAATTGATGATATTGCGCGAATGGGCGTATCACAATGGATTCGAAGTTTAATTTATTATGAACACAGGCAACGCAATGCACTGATACCAAAAAGAGCAGAGCTTGAAAAAAAATCAGTTGGAGTAGTCAGTGATGCAGTAATTAAAGATAAGAAATATCGAGGAGGACTTGTAATTGATCCTGTCGAGGGAATTCATTTTAATGTAACTGTAATGGATTTTGCTAGCCTATATCCCAGTATAATCAAAGTCAAGAATATTTCATATGAAACAGTTAGATGTCCACATGAAGAATGTAAAAAAAATACTATACCCCAGACAAATCACTGGGTATGTACCAAAAAAAATGGATTAACATCTCTTTTAATAGGATCACTAAGAGATCTTCGAGTAAATTATTACAAACATCTTTCAAAAAGTGAATCATTATCTGAAGAGCAAAGACAACAATATACGGTTGTTAGTCAAGCACTAAAAGTAATTCTCAATGCTAGCTATGGAGTAATGGGTGCAGAAATATTTCCATTATATTTTCTTCCTGCGGCAGAAGCAACTACAGCTATTGGCAGACATACAATCTTAGAGACAATTAAGAGGTGTCAAGAATCAGGAATAGAGGTACTCTATGGCGATACGGATTCATTATTTATAAAAAATCCCACTCAGGAACAAATTCTATCTGTAATAGATTGGGCAAAAAAAGAACACAAAGTAGAGCTAGAAGTAGATAAGGAATATCGATATGTAGTACTTAGTGGTAGAAAGAAAAATTATCTTGGAGTCACCAAAGAAGGAAAAGTAGATGTAAAAGGTTTAACTGGAAAAAAATCCCATACACCTCCATTTATCAAGACATTATTTTATGAGCTTCTTGATATTTTAGCTAAGGTAGAAACACAAGATGGCTTTGCAAATGCCAAAAAACTAATCACTGATAAAATAATAGAGTATACAAAAAAAGTTGAAGACAAAGAGATTCCTTTATCAGAACTTGCATTTAATGTAATGATAAGCAAAGCCCCATCAGAATATGTTAAGACTGTTCCACAACATGTTCGTGCAG
>BFAR01000062.1 GCA_008974855.1 archaeon MnTg01 | reverse complement strand
AAAATGATTCTAATGCGCCATCAATTAAGAAAAAACACGAACTCGAAAGAGTAGCCCAAGCATCTAGATAATTTTACGAGTAGCCCGAGGCAGATTCGAACTGCCGTCTCCGCCTATCCTCTCATTAGATCCAGAGGGCAGAATCCTTAACCTAAAATTATTTGGCCACTAGACTATCGGGCTACCAAAAACCGATAGCTGAAGGTTCGAATATAATTATTTGGTATTAAAAAATTAACCACCCATTCTTACTTCATGAATTGCAGTTGCATAATCGCAATCAGCTTTTAGTCTCATATATGCAATCAATCTGTAATGAATGGAATAAAGAGCATTTTCTTTAAACAAAATTCCTTTTTGCAATAGAGATACTAGACCTCTTGATGTAGTTGATACCTGAACACCCTTAGCTTTACAAACTTGATCACGTTTTTTTTGATATTGTTTTAAGGTAAAGGAAACGTCATTAATTTCTAGGATTAGTGGCCATACAATTTCATGCCAAACAAATCTCCTATTTTCAGTTGCAGATGCGTATTTGCCCTTGTCACTCAACATTAATAATAACTTCTGATCTGGTTATAATTGAATAGTTGTCTCAAAAAGAAATTGAAGAATCCATGAACCTTTTGGAAAAAAATTGGGAGGTTGATCCTATAATTAGAGAATTTGTTTTAGGAAAACTCACCGATGTGGCAGACCATGCAGTAAAAGTTAAGGACGTTGTGTTTCATCTTCCGTTTTTGACTGGTGAAAAAAAGTTTGTTTTATGGAAATGTTTCTGGCCAGACTGTCATAATTGCTGTGACAGACAAGGACGACTTCCATTAACTTCAGATGACTTGATTACAATTGGGAAAGGCTTGAAGTATCAAAAAATTTCTGAGTTTATCCAAAAAGAAACAGTACTTGTCACTTGGCAAGAACCAGGACCGTCAGGTCAGTATACGAGTATGACTACAATTAACTTGAAAAGAAAAGAAGATGAAACTGAAGCTGATGATGGAACACACATCTCATGCAGGTTTTTAGATGAGAAAGGAGGATGTTCAATGCATCCAGACAGACCAGGTGTTTGCTATCTTTACCCATTCTCCACTTGGCTTGAAAATGAAGGTGGAATGGCCCGTGTTCATGCAACATTTCAATTTACAGGTGACTGCCCAGGATTTTATCTGGCAGATAATTTGGATCCAATGAAAGATGTATTGAAGGAATACTCTCCAATCATTTATGACTATAATATGAAATCAAGTAGAACCATGAGAGAAAACTTTAGCTCTGTGAACTTTAGCTAGTGTCATACTCTGTTAGAAGAAAATTACAAACACAGAGATAACTTTTCAAATGATCAATATGCCTTAGGTTTCCTCACACTGAGTTGTGGGTGACATTCCCACTTTTTGGGCGTGAGGATTCCTATATATTTTTGAGAACAACATAAATTGAATCATTTTTTTCCATTTCTGTAAATGCTTTAATTTCTAAAATATCAAAATTTTTTCCAATGATTTTTTTAAGATGTTCTATTTCATAATACACAAATCGTAGTCCCCTTTTGTGTTCAGTCTTGTCTCCCTTCCAAAAAGAATGAAAAGCAATTCCATTTGGATTTAGAATCTCTGATTGTCTTTTAATTGATTTTTTAAGATCCCATTTTGTTAAATGTTGGAGTACTTTGTTGGTATAAATTCCATCAAATCTTTTGGTAGTTCTTAGTGTAACTGCATCGAGTTTTAGTAAATTCGATTTCTTGTTTTGGTTTTTGTAATTATCTAAAAAGATCTTCGAATTATCTGAACCAGTTGCAGTATAGATTTTTTTTAATATATCAAAATCTCTTCCTGGCCCCATTCCAATCTCAAGCAGTGTAGAGTTTTTTGGTAGGTGTTTTTTTAATATCTTGATTAATTTGATTCCGCCCCATTTTTGGGATCTTTTAGTATATTCTATAATTCCTTTTTTTGTATCATAATATCCCATTTTGGAAGAATTTTCTTTATTCCTGATTTAATTTTATAACTTTCTATTAGATTTCAATAATAAAAAAGAAAAGATTTAGGCTGCAGGAACTGCAATACCTATTTCAATCAGCTTTTCAGCTGTTGTTGATTTAACACACATTGCCTTACCGTTTGATGTTTTTAGCACAAGATTGAGTCCTTCTCTACATTCTATTTCATCGACTGAAACCCCTGCTAACATTTGCTTTTGAGGTGAAATCCATGCAAATCGTTTGTCTGATACCTTATCTCTGAATTCTGCTTGGAATTGTACTCGCTCATCTTCAGACATGTCTTTGTATTTTAGTCGAAGATCAGTTTTGTAATCTTTCATCTCTGCATGGCGCTTGAGTATTTGATCCTTTTGAAGATCTGACATTGAATCGCGGTTCATCCCTGACTTGAAATGATCCATGTATTTTGCTTTTAGATTGTCTAGAAGCTCATCTCTTTGTTCATCAGTCAAATCTGAATGAGTCATTCTGAATTTTTCATGAATTGCATCACGTCTTTCATCAGACATGTTATACTTTCGCATCTTATCTTGCATCTTCATTTTCATATCAGAACTAGAATCCATCATTTTGTCTCGCATTTGAGCAAAGTCTTCTGTATAGTCTTCAATCATGTCTTGATTAGTCATTCTGTAGTCTTCTCGCTCTTGTTCAGACATGTTACAATATTCTGCTAGTCTTTCATGATGTTCTTGCAAAAATTCATACTTTTGCATCATCATTCTCTTTTTTTCATCTGACATGTCACATAGAGCTGCAATTCTCATATCAAAGTCTCGAACAAAATCACGACCCATTTTTTTATCCATCATATGATCTTTTTTGTAATCAGTCATCTTATCACGATTTTCTTTTTTGTATTGTTCTTTTTCCTCATCAGTCATAGAGCAGTATCTATCATGTTGTTCTCTCATTTCATCAGTGATTTTTTCATGCATTGCCTGAAATTCATCTCGTTCTTCGTCTGACATGTCACAATAACGCTCAAACTTTTCTTTCATACTGTCACGAATCTCATCTTTGTGATCTTCAATGTACTGATCACGTTCTGATTCATCTAGTTGACAATACTCGTCGACCATTGCTTTGTATTCACGCATGTCTTCATATTCTGCAAAATGCTCTTCGCGTTCTTCTTCAGACATGTTACAATATCTGTCTGCTTTTTCTCTATGATCTTTTTGTCTGTCATAATCTTTGTAATCGTCAGAGCCTTTGGTATAATCAGAATCGTCAGTTTCGTCTTCTACTTCGTCTGTGTTGTCTTGTGCAAATGCTACTCCACTTAGCTGCATTGATGGACTGGCTAAGAGTCCTCCAATGAGAATAAATGCCATAGCATACAAGGCTGTTTTATTATTCATCATTGTAATGCGGATCGAGTTGATCAGTATTTATCAATTACGATGGATTTATCGGATTTTGGGTTTAGTTTTTTTGTAATTTGTTTAAAACAAAATTACAATGATAAATTATAAACCTACGATAGCAGGGAATAAAGATAATGGACTTTTTTGGTTATATTCGGAACATGCCAGCAAGAGTTTTCTATATTGTATTTCCGCCTATCATAATAATGGCAGCAATTTTGATTTTTTTACAATGTGAAAATCTATATGGTGAGAGTTGTTGGTATTTTATTCCCTAAACATTCGATAAATTATTATCATTTTTCTCTCTTAACTGAAAAGGAAAATCTCTAGCTTTTAGTTCTGCAAGTTGTTGTGCAATTTTTTCTGGACTTTCTGAACCATATGAAATTAGAATAAAATCACCATCAATTATTAGATAGTCTCTTAAATTATCTACCTTTTTTTCATTAATGTAAAACTTTAGTGTATAGTCATCATTTGAACAAAACTTCTTTCTATCATGAATTACAAAACAATCTTGTGTTAGCCTAAGATTTAGAGTTTCAAAAAGATATCCAATTGCTGTGTCTTTTGAATGCCTGTGAATAACATAGCCATTAGAATTTTCTAAATGAATAAAAGGACTCTGTAATTGAAACTCTGGTTTCGTAAAATCAAACCTGTCGCCAAAAATCTTTACTGAAATTGATGCGTGCTCGTGCGCACTTCCAAAAACAAATGTAGAATCATTTGTTATTTTGGGTTGCTCTAGCAAAATTCCCAATGTAATTGATGACATTAATCCTAAAAGTACTATCCAGGTAACTGGAATGTTGGTTTTCATTGATTACGGCTTGGCTCTAGCCCCTTTTTTTATCATCTGCCAACGAAAGTAAACTAAAAGAGGAATTCCAATTACGATTATTGCTATGAGAAAGTATTGGTCCGTATGATCTTGAAAAATACATTGTTCAATCTGACTATATAGTTCGTAATACTCTAAAAGTTTGGGGTCACTAAAACTATCCAAATTATTTTCATTAAGATGATTTATTCTTTCTTGAATATTGTTTTGTAGAGTTTTTAGATTTTCCTTATCTGTAGGTTTGCATTCATAGCCTGCTTGCAGGAATAATTTTCCTAGATTAAATAAAATAGAATTCAACTATTTTCTAGCACCTTCATGAATCCCATAGGTGCATTCTGCACAAACATTATCAATAGTATATACTTCGTTTAGGCAAGAACATTTTCTACATGCGCAGTCGTATTTTTCTAGTCTCTGCATGAACTTCTTTGGTGATTATATTACTTAATTTTTTATACCGTAAATTGATTTAGGCCTTGGCTATCTTCATCAGATCACGCATGTGAATCTCCATACCAAACCTTTGCTCATTCTTTTTCATGTAGCGGAAAATAGCTAAAACATCAGGTAAGGACTTGAAGATTGAGAAATTTTTATCAATCTTTTTTCTGATAAACTTGAATACCGTGCCATAAATCTTGTAATACTCGTCTACTGCCTTTTCGTACTTTGCAGGATTATCCATATGTTCTAGAAAGATATCTACACAAATCATACTGGGAATAATTCCCTCACC
>BFAR01000061.1 GCA_008974855.1 archaeon MnTg01 | reverse complement strand
CAATTTGAATAGCAGTTGCTTTAGTTTTCGGACGTAATTTCTTTTCGTCTAAATAAGAATAATATCTTTTAATCAACTCAGTATCTGGATTGCCTTTATTCCATCTTAATTCAATATTTTCAAATTTTCCATTATACAATTCATAAACAGTATTTGCGCCTTCTGCATTTATCACTGCTATTCGAGGAATTTTTTTAATCCATCCCCATTCATATAATTCCATTAAACTTTTTCCACAACTTGATGTATTACCAAGTGCCCCACCAGGATATACTATCCAATCAGGTGTTTCCCAGTTCAAACTTTCTAATGCTCTATATGGAATAGTTTTTTGGCCTTCTATTCTAAATGGATTAATTGAATTAACTGTATATCCGCCAAATTTTTTTGCGTCATCTAATGATTTAGCAAACGCATCATCAAAATTTCCATCAACTTCAATAATCTGTGTGCCAAATTGGTATGCTTGACTCAATTTTCCTGGTGCGATTTGTCCAGAAGGAATGTATACATCACATTCAATATTTTCATTTGCTGCATACATTCCAGCTGCTGCAGATGTGTTTCCAGTTGAAGCACATACGATTTTTTTTGCACCAATAAGTTTTGCATGAGTTACAGCTGTTGCCATCCCATTGTCTTTGAATGATCCACTTGGATTGTAACCCTCTGGCTGAAGTAGCAAATTATCATTTGGCATCCCGATAAAATCTGCTACTCGTGTCATATGATATGGTTTTGATTGTCTACCTTCTGCACCATCTAATGATACTAAATGTTTTGAACATTCGATTAAATTCCCAGTATCAATTTGACAAAAATTTAATAATTCCCGAAAGCGCCATACTCCACTTTCATTGAAGATGCTTCCTTGCGGATTACGTCTACTGTAAAAAAGCTCTTTTAGCGCTCTAGAAGGAACTTTTCTATATTTGACATCTAGCAAATGTCCTTTTTCACACTCTAAAGTTCCAGATTTAATAGAATACTCTAAACCACATTTAGGATCTATGCATTTTAGATAAGCGTTTTCTTGCAACGTTGATAGGGTAATCCGTTGTAATTTAAATTTAAAATATTTCAATTCCTTAATTCATAAAACTTGCCAATTTTTGTTGGCAAAATCACAACTTTTAGATTGTCTTTTTTTTAATTATAAATTAGCATTGAACGATATTGAAAATTATCTTACTGGACTTTTATCTCAAATTAAAGATTCTATAAAAATTATTGAAGAATTAAAGGATAATTCGGGAGATCTAGAAATTATTAAAAAAGAATTGGCAAAAATAAATGGATTATTTCAGGTAATTGTAAACAAACTCAATTCAAATGACAACAGTTCTGATAAATATGTGCGTTTATCTTCTGCGGCAAAATTTTACTTAGAAAATTATTCTTTTGAAAGAGAGATTGAAACAATGTCAAAATTATATTCTAATGATTTTCATAGATTAAAGAATATCAGATATTCGATTTTAAAATCTCTCAACGACAAAAAATTAATAGAAAAAGTAGACTCTATTATGGAGAAATTGTGATAATCCCTTAATTGGAAGAAAAAAAGTGTGTAATTTGTGGCTGTAAAGATCATAGACTCGTTGGATGCGTGAGTCATTTAGCAAAAAAATGTAGCTGTTTTACTTCTAAAAACATCGAATAATTCAAGGATTACAAAGTTTACACGATTTGAGATCTCCTAATTCCTTTTCAGCCAATAAATGTGTAGAGAACCAATGATGTGGTTGAATTTTATTATTTTGTAAAAAATCATTTTCAAAAATTAATTTACATTTTGTGGTATGAATTATTGGCATAGACTCTGAGAGAAGTATTACAAATCCAAAGTTTGATTCTTTTATTTTTCTAAGCTCTTCTACACTTTCTATTTTAACCATTTAGCAAAATTATTAATCTTTTTTAGATTTTGGTCCAGACCTTATGTGGAAATTACTACAGCATTTACATTCATTTTTAATACATTCTTCTTCAGTATAATGACCACAAATACCGCATTCACAACTTTTATTCATAATTAGATTATACTAAAACAGAATATAAGGAAAATTACTGATTTTTTAATGATATCCTACTCAAATCAGATTACTTTTTGGTTTTTGCTTTTTTAGTTAATTTCTTGGATGAGCCTTTTTTTCTGGAACTTGGTTCTTTTGTTTTCATCTCTTTTTCAATTTCAGCAGCTTTGTAATCCACAACTTTGATAATCTCTTCAATTAACTCATGAAGATCATTATCTGAAGGCCTTGGTTCAACGGCATCAGCTATTTCATTAATGATACTGGAGGTTTCAGCGCCTACTTGTTCAAAACTTTCAGGATCATCATAATTTGCACTGTATAATGACTTTAGGTCATTTACTTGGCTAATAATCTGGTCTGTAAGAATAACTCTAAAGCCAGTTCCATTTACTTCAAACTCTTTAGTACTCATAAATGAAATTTTTATTTTCTATCTTATAGGTTTTTGCGCCAAAAATTACTATTCATGAAATTTCCTAACTTAAAAAATATTATCAATTTTTCTAAAATTCGATATACCCAAGTGCTGAAGCATCACTGATTAAAGAAGTATGTCTTGAATTTACCACATATCCATTTTTAATCTCGGTTGTAGGCACCCATCTATTGGTAGATGAATAATGACGTTTTTCAATTAGCTCTTTTTCAATATTTTGAATGTCAAATTCACCTTCTTCTACTTGCTGTGTTTCTAAATGCTTTATAGTCACAAATATTTTGTTTACTTTGACTCTATCCCCAAATTTCCATTGTGAAGGAGAAACTTCATCAGAAACTTCAAGTACCTTAATTTTCAATACTTTTTTTCTAAAGGTATCATGACTTACAAGAATCCTCTCATCGACAAATTCTTCTATTCCCATTATTCTCATATAGTCATTAATGATTAAAGAATGATTCGATGTTTTGATTTAAAGGGCATTTCATAGTCTTTTAAAAATAGTTTTTTACGCTTACCATCAACTAAGGCATATGTCTTTCCATCATATGTGCATACACAATCTACTATTTTTTTAGATTTATCCCAAACTTTGTAAAATTCTCTTAATTGTCTATTTTCATATTTTCCAACTCCAATTCTTTTTTTGGATAAAAATTTGAAAGCTAGAATTACCTTTCTTGTTTTATAGAGCTCAAAATGATTTGTCCAATTAAGACATCTGATAATCTGGTCAAAAGGAACTTGGAGGGTAGTGCCGGTTCCTGATTTGGCTTCTATGGTGAAAAGCGTACTATTCTTGTTACTAACTACTAATACATCAGGCAGTGCGACACTAGGAGAGCCGAGTCTAAATGCCTTCCAATCTGACAATGTGTTGAATCTTTTTACTAGAGTACTTTCCCAACTGTAACCCCTTTGTCGTCTAGTTCTTGCAATTTTTTGATTTTTTTTGTTATGACTTTTAGTTCTAGGATATTGTTTTTTGAGGTTAATTGATCGAGTAGAATAGATATTCTTAGAAATAGTTTGTGTCCTGACTGCCAATACATTTTCCTAGATTTTTATCATATAGAACAGTTGGTCATTATACCATTACCAATGGGTCTTGTAAGGTCATTAAACACTGGCCTTAATTACTAGAATTACGTAGTAGATTTAGCATAAAATGATCAAGTATCATGTGCTGTCCTGCTCTGTGAATTTCTCACAGGGTTTTTTTAATTTTTAAGAAAAGCTAAGCTAGAGAATGACTGTCAAGAAAGGAAGCAAAAAAAGTTTAATTATTTTCGTTATTGGGATTGCTGTTGTAATATGGGGTTTGGGTAGTGTTTTTGGTTTACCTTGGGGTTTTCGGAGTATTTTTGGAAACTAGGCTTCTAATTAAATTCTCAACATCAGTTTCATTCCTATAGTCTAGACTACCAAGTTCACAATCTGTATTATCTTCTTATCATAAGGAAGATGGTTGAAGACTCCATATCTCTTAGGAATCATTACAGTTCTATTGTTTGGCTACTTTTTCGTGAATCTATCAACGTAATGCTTCATACCGTTCCAATGTCCACATTTAGGACATTTGTTCATTTGATCATCTGTAGTTCCATCGGGTTTTGTCATAGCAAAGTTTTCAAAAAGATGACGACATTTTTCACAGTTTATGATTAAAGGCATTATCCTAAGACCTCGTTTACTGTACATAGAAAGCAAATAGGTCTGTCACCTTTGAGTTTATAGAACTCCTTACTACATTTAGTGCATTTTGTAGCCATTCTTCTTCTTCCTTCCTAATTTACTAGCCAATGTAATCGATGAAGTGGTCTTTGTCCTTTTTGAAACACTATTTCATGTTTGATATCAGCCGAAGCGTTCAAAACTACATCATCACCAGATAATTTTGAATTGATTGCTTCTACTAGGTTTTGTAAAGCTATAGCATAATCAGGATCTTCTTTCGTTAAATCTATTTTACTCATTTACTTCACCTCCTTTTCATTCATTTCTTCTCTATCTTCTTTTTAGGTCTTGGATAACGGTCTAAGATAGATTGCGGAGCATCATGATGTTCTGCATGACAAAATGCACATAACAATTCAAATCTTTCTGGATGATCTAAGGCTTCTTTAACTCTCTTAGAATCTTCACTTTTATCATTCCATTTTACACTATCTTTGGCATATTTGATATGATGTAGGTGTAGCTTGTCTTTACTTCCACATTTGACACACTTACCTCCCAGATTCTGTAAAACTTGTTTACGTTTTTCACTCATTCTAAAAGCTTCTTTTCTAACTCATCAATTTTCTTTTGCATTAATTCCATTTGTTTTCTAATCCTAATGATAGCTTCTTGTTGGGCTTTTACAACATTATCTAGTTCAGTCATTTCTTACTTATCTCACTTAGTTGTTTATCCATATCTAGTATTCTTTGTTGCTGTATTTTCATCTCTTCTCT
>BFAR01000060.1 GCA_008974855.1 archaeon MnTg01 | reverse complement strand
AATGCTTGAAAAAAAGAATTTTGTGGATGTTCTTGAATTAATGGAAAAATATCACCAGATACGAGAAAAAATTTCAATTGAATCAAAACTACATGATAAAACCTTAGAGACATTACAAGAAAAAATGTCCAAACAATTTGGAAAAATAATTAGTATGGATGGAATAAAGGTAATAATTGATGATGAAAGTTGGGTATTAGTACGTAAATCAAATACAGAAGACATCATAAGGATTTCGGCTGAATCAAACAATGCAGAAAAAGTAAAAACTATTGTACAGCAAACAAGAGATCTAGTGAAACAAAGTTATGACCAAGTTAAATGAACACAAAATAATTCAAATTTTTCAGAATAATTTTGGAAAAAATAAATTTGTTTCTGAAGATGTAGAGTTTTTTAAGATAGGTAAAACAAATTTTGTGGCAAAAGTTGATACTTTGGTTGAAAGTACTGACATTCCTTTAGGAATGAAGTTACAGGATGCAGCAAGAAAAAGTGTTGTTGCATCTGTAAGTGATTTTGCATCAAAGGGAGTAAAACCGCAATATGGAATGATATCAATAACAATACCAAAAAAATTTTCTAAACATAAGATCAAAGAGTTAGCTATTGGTTTAGGTAAAGCATCAAAAGAATTTGGTTTTAGATTTGTTGGAGGAGATACTAACGAAGGAAAAGAATTAGTAATTCAAGTTTCACTATTTGGTTCTACAAAGAAAATTATTAGAAGAAAAGGAGCAAAAACAAATGATGTTATAGTTACCACAGGTCCTTTTGGATATTCATCAGCTGGCCTAAAAATTCTATTGGCAAAGAAAAAAGCTACTGCTAAATTTTCAAAAAAAGCAAAAAAAACTGTTTACAGACCAGTTCCTAGATTGAAATTTGGAATATCAAATAGCAAATTTTTTTCATCATCAATGGACTCTAGTGATGGTTTGTCTTCAACTCTTCATGAAATGTCAAAACAGAGTAAAAAAAAATTCAATTTAACAAAACTGCCCACAAATCAAGACGTTTTTGAGTTTGCAAAGACCAACAGGATGGATCCATTAGATTTAGTTTTCAATGGTGGGGAAGAATATGAAATAGTAGCTACAGTTAATCCAAAATTTCTTTCAAAAATCAAATCTAATGCCAAAGCACAAAAAATCTCATTATTTGAAATAGGTTATGTTTCAAATGGGGCAGGTGTTTTGTATAAAACAGATTCAAAAACTATCCAAATTAAAAACAAAGGCTGGCTTCATTTTGGAAGTTAATGTTTTTTATCTAGTAGAAAATGTTGACTTGAGCTAGATTTTTAAAAAAAAGGAATAATTTTGATTGTAAGGGAAGAATGGCAAATGCCAATAGAACAGGAGTTAACGTTCTGGATTTTAGCATATTGCCCCTTACAGCATTAGAAGAAATGTTATCTAATATATTCAATTGGGTTTTCTCAAAGTGATTTAGCAAAAATTGATATTTTGTTTAAAATCCCTACGAATAAAATTCTTTGAATCCTTTTTCTGTAACTTGTAATTCGACTTTTGGGCCTAACAGTCCTTGTTTTTGTACTACCTCCATCAAGCCTCTTTTTTCTAATTCTTCTAAGATTGAAGTTAGTGCCTCACGCTCAAGGCCTGTGTTTTTTAGAATTTTCTCAAATGTATTTGCTCCTCTGTTTAGTTCTCCCAAAACAAGCATGTCGGTAGTTGCGGGTCTTTCTATGTTTCGCACAGGCTTTTCTGTTGTATCTTCCGAAGTTTTTTCAAATCGTATTCCAATAGGTTCTTCTGAAGATTTGGGGTAATTTTTCATTTGACGTTTTCTAATGAGACGTTGAGCTATTCGAACAGCGGGAAATAATAAAAAAATAAGCCAAAACCAAGAAAAATGTTCAGTCATTTATCATCAACCTTTCCCCAGTTTGCCATAAATTTGTTAAGATTTTAGTAAAAAAAGGCTTTAAACGTTTAAAATTTTCATTCTATATATTTTTTGACCACGAGAAAGATCTATCATGCCTGTCCGCATACACTATATATCGATGATGTGTGAGAAATTATGAAAATAAAATGTCAAGATTCGAGGGGCAAAAAATAGACGTAAATGTTGGTAAAGCCAAAATTATCGGTATTGCTATTGTAGCACTAATTGTTGTTGCGGCAATAGCGTCAGCATCTGTACAAATAGTAGATGCAGGCCATAGGGGCGTACTACTTCATTGGAACGCAGTTGATGTAGCTTCTCCACCTCTAGATGAAGGACTACATTTTGTAGTACCATTTCAAGATCAGGTTGTAAATATGGAAGTTAGAACACTTTTGTATGTAAAAGGAACATCTGCAGCATCTAAAGACCTTCAGACAGTTACTACTGAAATTACAGTTAACTATGCTCCAGATCCCAACACAGTTAACATTCTCTACAAAGAAGTCGGTCTTAACTATCAAAATAGAATTATTGCACCAGCAGTAGAGGAAGTTGTAAAACAAGTTACGGCAAACTATAACGCAGAGGAGTTGATCACAAAAAGAGCTCTAGTAAAATCAGATATTGAAAACGAGATCACTGAACGTCTAAATGTATTTAACATCAGAACTCAAATCATCTCAATTACAGACTTTCAGTTCTCAGATCTATTTTCTCGAGCAATTGAATCTAAAGTAGAAGCAGAACAAAAGGCACAAAAGGCAGAAAATGATCTTAAAAGAATTGAGGTAGAAGCAAGGCAGGCTGAAGCACAAGCTATAGGTATTGCAAAGGCAA
>BFAR01000059.1 GCA_008974855.1 archaeon MnTg01 | reverse complement strand
CACTAAAAGGAATTAGTAGAAATTATACAAATTTTTGATAGATAGTCAATTAAAAAGTTATAATTTCTGATAGTAATTGTTCTACAAGTTTAGTTGGAATTAAGAATTTTCAGAAACTAAATCGCATAAAATACTATTGAATAGTCATTCTTGTCTGTCTTTTGGTTCATTACTTCCATGATACTTCCCTTTGTCATGACATTCACAAAAACAGTTATCATGTCTTATGCCATGAGTGATTCTATACTCACATTCCTTAGTATGTTCTGGCAATGTATTACAACAGAATTGGTATCTTTTAAAATACTATTATTCTAATTTTTCAAAGGAATTTTTAAAACAATCTGGATTTGCTTTGAGTTGGGTTTCCACAATTGATTTTGAAAATTTGTGTACTTTCATCATATGTTTTGGAATATCATCACATTCCTTTTTACAGGTCCTGCACATGTACTTCATATCTAATTCCTAGTGATTTGCCGATATTTATAGAACTGTTTGCTTTTTCCTCTCAATGTGTGATTATTTAGGGCATTTTCATTCAAAAAACCTTGACAAAGGATAATCCTTAATGACACTAATTTAATCAACATCTCTTAGCTAGAATTATACTTTAAAGGAAAAATTACTGCTTGCTAATTACCCTATCAAGTTTTTACTATAGGAATTAAGAATTTTTAGAATACCTTAACATGGGTATTAGCAGGTGTCTCAATCCTGTGTTTGTGTAATAGTCATGGAGATGTAGGATTATCCCAATACCATTTCTGTTTATAATGCTCTGATTTTGATGGATGTGCTTTTTTGTAATGTCGTAACAATCTAATCTCTTCTGTAAAAGTCATTTTGCATTTTTTACATATGAGTTTAGTTTTCATTTTCTTCTTATGTTCCAAACTTTATGCCACATTTTGGGCACAAAATGTAATTGTCAGGATAGGCTTTCTTGCATTCAAAACAGAAATTTTTCTTGTCTGCTTCTGCTTTTTTTTCGGCATAGTACTTTTTAGCTAGAACCACAATTATGGGAACTGCTATTGCTAGTAATGCAAAATACCATACCATAATCTAATCGGCACTAATATCATCTTGATAAATTCTTCTATGATTTCATCCTTGGGAATCTCTACAGGATTACAAAAAACTAAACAACAGTCTGTGTCTTGCCTATTTTGATAGCGTGTAGATCACGCCGGGCTGTGGGTCTATCAGCTCCACCTTTAGTCCCAGCTCCATCATTGCTTTACCAAGATCGGCAGGGGTGCGACCTTCTGGCGCATCAAGTCGGTGGTGATGAGGGATAACTGTCTTGAGATTAGGATTATTTTCTGACAGCAGTTGCACCATCACCGCTACATCGCGCGGGTTCATACCTGATGCCAGGTAGAGAAGCGCCGCGTCTGGTTTAAACAGTTCACCCCACAGCTTCATGTCTAGTGTCAGATCTGTGCTGCCGCTAAAATAGATAGTATAACCGTCCTCCATGGTGATAAAGAACCCCATGGCCGGACCGCCTGTGTCGTAGTTGCCGTGGAGTGCGGTGACGGCGCGGATGGTGATACCATCAATTGTGGTAGTTGAGCCTGGCTGAAATGATCTCGATTGAATGGCTGTACCATTGAATATAATCGGATCACGGAATCCCGCATTATGATCTTTCCAAACAAGGTTAATGAGTTCATGAGACGCAATAATCGTAGCGTTGGTCTTTGCCGCGACCTCTAAGGCGTTACCGACCTCGTCTGGATGCCCCGTCGGCACCAAGATGATGTCTGCTTCTGGAATGTCGTCAAGAGTGATACTGCTGTCTGGATTTGTGTACCAAGGGTTGGTCAAAATGACCTTTCCATCTGGTGTGGTTATACGGAAGAACGACCAAGTCAGCCACTCGATTGTCACGTCGCTATTTTGTTCGTGCATAGAAACTTCTACGATCTCATCTTCTATCATTGAGGCTCCTTTTTCTAGTGTACCCCAACCTTGATCAGCTAATTTTTCAGCAGAAG
Source organism: archaeon MnTg01 (assembly GCA_008974855.1). Lineage (GTDB taxonomy): Archaea > Thermoproteota > Nitrososphaeria > Nitrososphaerales > Nitrosopumilaceae > CSP1-1. Next base: position 2,589 of record BFAR01000059.1, on the reverse strand, counting down.
ATGGTTTAACACATGCAGCTGTACCTGAAGATTTTATCATTAATGCTAATCCTGATTTACATACAACATCTTTGGCAGCTACTCCATCCATCATTTGTTGTACTGGAGAATTGATATTTTGATGAGCGCCAAATGCAACAGGAGAAACTATGAAACTTTGAGTTATTCCAATTGAAAGAACAAGAGGAATAAGGGCAACAATGAAAATTTTGTTAAATCTCAATCCGTTTTCTCATATTGAGGGATTATTAAGTTAAAGGTAACATTGTTACCTAAGTAACATTGTTTCGCAATCCATTATATTCAGAATAAAATACAATTACCAATGCAAACTCCAAAAAACAAAAAAATCTACATTCCGGCCATTGTTGTCTTGATAGCAATATTTGCTGTAGCTATATCACCCATATCCACAGCAGTTGCACAAGAATCATCAGAAGAACAGTCCCCAGACCATAGTTCTGATGAAAAAACATACGATGGTAAAGAAGGAAAGTCCTGTGCTGATAAAAAGAAAGATAGATCAGAAACAACATCAACTTCTGATGAACAAACTTGATTTCAGGTTTCTTTCTTTTTTAAAGGAATTAGCATTATGATGGTGAACTATTGATTTATGCCCTCCCAATGCCCTGGCAATAGTAACACCATCATTTTTTTTATGACTTTCAACCAAAAAACGAATTAGTTTTGCGTAATACTAGGAGAGATTATGAAGGCTATTGATTACTACTACCATTTTCATCTGCTTCATCTAATTTCTTATCAATCTCTTCTTGTTTCTTTTTGAAGTTTTCATATTTTTTACTAAATTTTGATAAGACAATCCATTGTCGAATTCCAATCCCCAACCATATCATGGATATCAAAAATATCACGATTTGAGGCCCTTTGAAGAGGAAGTGACCTCCATGCGTTTTTTTGAATTCCTCTTCAATTTGCCAAATTTGTTCTTTAGTTAGTTCTTGTTCACTTACTGGCAGCCCTAACTGTTCACGAATTTGTCTATGTTCTTCAAACCTCATATCAAAAGGAGTATCCATTAGATGCACAGTAACCACAATTGCCAAAGGTGGGATAATTAGTATGGTAAGGATCATGAACATGAACATTTTTTTTGTTTTATTTAGTTGAAACATTATCCCATCCATTATTTCAAAAATGTTTTGAGATTTTTTTTCGTTATTATCTTTACTCATTATTTTTTATTCTCCTTTACTTTTCTTGGAAACATTTCCTCGTACGGATCTAAAATCATTTTACAAAACTGTCTTCCTTTTTCAGTAACATTGTATTTTGTCATGGTTTTTGTTCCCCACTTTTCTTCAAATCTATTTAATATTCCCTTTTTTTCCATATCATCAAGTATTTCCTTATGCTTTACGATATTCAAGCCACAATATGCAAGCAATTTAGTTTGAGTGAGTTCTCCGTATTCTGATAATTTCAATATAATGTCCTTCCTGATGTAAGTTCTGTCTCTGTATTCATGGGGCAATTCAAATCAATTTTTGAAATCGTATTATTAAGTATAATAGGACAACACCCTCGTAGAGTCAAGCATGCATTCTAGGAATAAACTATTTAGAGTCAAATCAACTATCTCAGTTTTTTTTAGATAAATAAGGTTAAGGTAACAATGTTACTTCTCAATTGTTAACAACGGTTTAAATTCAATATTCTAACCTACCTCAATGACAAACAAAAAAATCGTAATTCCGACACTGATTGCTCTTGTAGCAATAGTTGCTGTGGCAGCATCCCCATCTGTCCTTGCAGAATTAGGAATGAAAGGTCACTTTAAACATCAAATGGACCTGCCTGACTTGGAATTCTCAGAAGGTTCTATTCTAGTGGGAGAGAATCACTTTGAGAATCTAGAAAACGTCATCCCAATTACTGATGCACTAAATAGCATTGGTGACGGTCAAGTCTTACAGATAGGTCTCAAACCAGTCCAAGAACACATCGTTTATGGTGCAAAGGTACTCTCTGATGACACCGTCTTTGGTGTAATTGTAGATGCTGGAACTGGTGATGTCTTGTACAAAAGTGAAGGAAAATCAATTCAAGAAATTGAAGAAAAAATAGCAGAGATGAAAACAAGATTTGCTGAAGGTGACTTTGGCAAGTTCCATGGAATGAATGGAGACTATAAAAAATTCTTTGGAATGCATGGTTGAGCTAAAATAACTATACTAATCGGTATTCTACAATACCCTCCCTTTTTCTTTTTTATTCAAATTCCTGTGTATCAGGGTAATCTCTACAGGATTATCCAATAATGAATACTGGTCCTAACGGATTCACTAAATTATTAACTTATTACAATTAACTGAACATCTTGGGTGGCTTGAAATATTAGATCATTTCCTTTAATCAAATCTCCATCCACAACTTCTTCACCATTTGCAACTCCTTTGCCTCGTGTAACATACGCCACAAATTCCCCATCAACGGATACTTTCTGCTCTGGATTGAGTAGTCCAACTTGAACTGTTGTACGGCTAGGAAATGTATCATTTTGATTCGATTCACCACCATAAACTTTTGTCAAGTCACCTTTTCTTAAATCAAATAATTTGTAAC
>BFAR01000058.1 GCA_008974855.1 archaeon MnTg01 | reverse complement strand
TAAGATTTCTGGCGTTGACTCCAATTGAACCGCAGGCTTCACCCCTTGTGGTGCTCCCCCGCCAATTCCTTTAAGTTTCATACTTGCGTACGTACTTCCCAGGCGGCAAACTTAACGGCTTCCCTGCGGCACTGCACTGGCCACAAGCCAGCGCATCACCGAGTCTGCATCGTTTACAGCTGGGACTACCCGGGTATCTAATCCGGTTTGCTCCCCCAGCTTTCATCCCTCACCGTCGAACGTGTTCTGGTAGACCGCCTTCGCCACAGGTGGTCCTCAATAGATCAAAGGATTTTACCCCTTCCTACCGAATACCGTCTACCTCTCCCACTCCCTAGTTCTACAGTATTTTCGGCAGCCCATTAGTTGAGCTAGTGGATTTAACCGGAAACTTATAGAACAGGCTACGGATGCTTTAGGCCCAATAATCCTCCTGACCACTTGAGGTGCTGGTTTTACCGCGGCGGCTGACACCAGAACTTGCCCACCCCTTATTCGATAGTGGTTTTACAACTAACAAAAGATTCCTTTAGCAGGAAACACTCGGATTAACCTTGTCGTGCTTGCGCACATTGCAAAGGTTTCTCGCCTGCTGCGCCCCATAGGGCCTGGGTCCGTGTCTCAGTACCCATCTCCGGGCTTCTCCTCTCAGAGCCCGTACCTGTAATAGCCTTGGTGGGCCATTACCTCACCAACAAGCTGATAGGCCGCAGTCCCATCCTACGGCGACGAATCATTTGGACCATAAACCGTTCCAGGATTAATGATCTATCGGGTGTTATCCTCAGTTTCCCGAGGTTATCCCCGTCCATAGGGTAGATTGACTACGTGTTACTGAGCCGTCTGCCTTGTATTGCTACAATGACTCACATGGCTTAGTATCAATCCGATAGCAGTCAGGTCCGGCAGGATCAACCGGATTCTGATTTATTAATTATGATTATTGAAGTACATTGTACTTTTTTTTTTGAATTGACGGAATGCACATAATCTTCACATCTCAGATATGATCATATGATCACACCCTCATTTTGTATGCGTAACTGGAGGCTCGTAAATCATAAAATGGCAAATATTACCATACTTCATCACAAGCGCCGCACTTGCGTTACGTATGCAAAAGGTCGATATTTTCAAATACATATAAACCATGCCTAGAGTTTTCCGTTTTGACACAATTTGCGATCAAAAATATACTACTACAAACATGGAGGATTTTGTTGGAAGAAATAACAAAGTTATACAAAAAAAAGACATACAAGTCTGCTAAGTTATTTAACAAATCTAAAAAGTTCCATATCAATGGGGTATCACATAACATAAGATTTTTTGAACCCTATCCATTTGTCACAAAATCCGCTAAAGGGAAATTTCTAGAAGATGTAGATTCTAACCGATACGTAGATTATTGGATGGGTCATTGGAGTCTTATTTTAGGCCACTCTCCAAAACAAGTAAAAAAACCAGTTCAAAAACAGCTTAACTTAGGGTGGATGCATGGAACGGTAAATGAGATGACAATAGAGTTATCGGAAATTCTTCAAAAGACGGTTCCAGTTTGTGAGAAAATACGCTATGTGACCTCTGGGACAGAGGCTACCATGTACGCAGTAAGATTGGCAAGGTCTGTTACAGGGAAAAAAACTATAGCTAAAATTGATGGTGGATGGCATGGATATACATCTGATTTACTCAAATCAGTCAATTGGCCATTTGACGTATCAGAGAGTAGTGGATTAGTTGATGAAAAACATGTTGTGTCATTACCTCTAAATGATTTGGAAAAATCACTTGAGATTCTAAAATCTGTAAAAGATGATCTTGCTGGAACCATCATAGAACCAGTTCTTGGAGGAGGGGGTTGTATTCCAGCAGATAGTGATTATCTCAATGGTATTCAAGAATTTGTAAGAAAAAATAATTCATTATTCATTTTAGATGAAATTGTTACAGGCTTTCGCTTTAGATTAGGATGTCTTTATCCAACAATGCATCTAGATCCAGACATTGTGACTTTAGGAAAAATTGTTGGAGGGGGGTTCCCAATTGGAGTAATTGGAGGAAAAAATGAAATTATGCAATATGCGGATTCTTCTCAACATGCAAAGTCAGAGCGAGCATATATTGGAGGCGGAACATTTTCTGCAAATCCTGTATCAATGATTGCAGGAAAAAATACATTATTGGCATTAAAGAAAAATCCGGTTTATTCAAAAATTAACAATCTTGGAAAAAAGGTAAAAAAACAATTGAGTAAAGTATTTGATGACAAAGTAATTGTTACTGGAAAAGGTTCTCTTTTTATGACTCATTTTGTAAGTAACGAAATAAACGAAATAAGGAATTCATCAGATGTAGCAAAATGTAATACAAAATTGCTTCACAGATATCATTTTGATATGATTGCTAGGGATGGAATTTTCTTTTTGCCTGGAAAATTAGGGGCGATATCTTATGCTCATTCAGATTCAGATATTAAAAAAATGATTGATTCATCTGCTAGATTCTCAGCAAAATTGTAATTTTGTGCATTCCAGTACCCAAAAACCTATTTAACTTCCTAATTTCTTTTCAGGTATGAAATATTCCATTATTTTTTCATTATTTGCAGTAATTCTTTTTGTTCCTTTTGGTATGAATTCGATATTTGCTCAAGAAACTTTCATAGTTAATATTCCAACAGGAGCAGCAGCTCCTGACGCCCCATATTTTTGGCAAACTGAAAAAGGTGGAGCAACAGATGGTAACGTTGATGTCAAAATACTAGACATCGTAAGATGGGAAAATGCTGATACTGCAGCACATACGGTAACTTCTGGAGTCTCTCCTGGTTTAGGCGGAGATGGTGCTGATGGAATCTTTGATAGCAGCTTGTTTGGTCCAGGAAAAGGCTTCCAATACCAATTTACTGAGGTTGGAGATTATGAGTATTTTTGTTTAGTACATCCATGGATGACAGGAATTGTAACTGTCACATCAGGATTACAAGTGATTCCTAATGTTGGTTCTAATGCAGGAGATGGAACTACTACATTTAATGTTGAGTATGAATTTAATCGAGTAATTTCTTCTGCAAGAGTTCATGAAGACCAAAATTCCATAACTTTTGAAATTGTTGGAAAAGTAACAAGTGAAGACCATACACTAATGTTGATGCTTCCTAAAAATTTGATAAGTGGACCATTGGTAATTTGGGCAGACGGTCAACAAATTACAAATTTTGAATTGAATGAAGAGGGAGGGATCAACAAAGTAATAATTCCTCTCAATCGAGACACAGAATTAGTTAGTATTGTTGGCACGGCAGTGGTTCCAGAATTTGGAGCAATAACAATGTCAATATTTGCATTAGGCGTACTTAGTTTTCTAGTAATTTCATTTAAAAAACAAAAATTTATGATGTTGTATGGTAGAAAATAAATCAAAAAAACTTGACACTACAAAAAAAGAGTATGAAGATGCCTTGGCAACCTCAGATCCTACAAAAATCTCAGAAACTGATTTACAAGATTTAGCAAAAAAAGCGGTAAAGAAATTCAAATCTCTTAGTTAATCTAAACCAAACTTTCATTATCTGGTTTGAAAAATCATCAAAGTAATGATATTATTTGGAAAACCCAAAAATCCTGAAGATGTAATTTATCAAGCTATGGCATTTTTAGAAAGAAAACAACCAAAAGCAGCCATAACTCTATTCAATCAAGCTCTCAAGGCCGATCCAAAAAACATTCAAGCATTATACAATAAAGGCCTAGCATTAAATCAAATAAGAAAATATCAAGACGCCATTACCTCTTTTGACAAAGTTCTAGAAATAAAACCAGAGGATGCACCATCACTGAATAACCGAGCAATTGCATTAGGAGAAATGGGGAATCCAGAAGACGCTGAAAAATATTATGATAAAGCCATAAAAGCAGACTCAAAATATGCAACAGCCTACTATAACAAAGGAGTTCTGTATGATAAGATAGGAAAACAAGAAGAGGCGCTAGGAATTCTTGATGAAGCAATCAAAATCGAGCCAAAAAATTCTAGTTCACGTTTTTACAAAGGAATTGTATTAGGAAAATTAAACAGACATGAAGAAGCATTAAATTGCTTTACAAATATTTGTCATGCACATCCTCAACACATGGATGCATTATTTCATAAAGGAATAGAATTAGCAGAGATAGGAAAGCATAAACAGGCATTAGAAATTTTTGATAAACTTCTTGCAAAACACAAAAAAAATGTTAATGTTACCTATGCAAAATCTAGAAGCTTAGCTGCCGTTGATCAAATTGATCAGTCACTAGAATTGTTAAAGCATGCCATTTCACAAAATCGTAAAGTAATTAAAAAATGGGTTGAACACGAAAAAATTTTTG
>BFAR01000057.1 GCA_008974855.1 archaeon MnTg01 | reverse complement strand
CAGGGTTTTGGCACTGGTTTTTTTTACATTTTTTGCTAATCCGAATTTTACAAGTTTAGCAGCTGAACATTTTTTCGGATCATCTTGTTTTAACATCAAAACTTGAATTTTCATGTATAGGTTTTTTAAAATTTGGTTATTTGAGTTTATCCGGTTACTACATAGGTAACTTTGTAGTACAGTCTAGATGACTGTTCTTCTTTAATCACTTCAACATTCCAGTCTGAATCAGGAAAGAATGCATCAGAATCGACTGGCAAAATGGTATATTTTTCTAACAAAACATCTGGTCCGTTATACCTAACATTGTAATCTATTCCATCAATTCGTACCACTTCGTATATTTGTCCTGGAAGCCTAGTAGAATCTTTAATCAAACAATTAACATCTGGACCAATAATACATGTGCCATCTGGAGCACTTATTTTGAGATTTACATTTGCCTCTTCACCCCTCAATGTAGTAAAGAGAGAACCTTGAATTACTCTAGGAGATAATTCTTTTTCTTCAACAGTTTTTTTGTTTACAGTAATTTGGATTTCAGGATCTGTTATTCTGTTAAACTTTTCAATTACTCGTTCACCCAAAGATGATTCTTCTGGTACAGGAATTTTTTCTACAAGTTGTATTTGTTTGGTGAAAGTTCCAAATTCTGCATTTAATGTAATAATGTATGGTCCAAGAACAGCATCATCTGGGAATTTATGTTCATAAATGAATGTCCCAGTAGGATCTTGTCTAAGTGTAGTAATTGGTACACCAATTCCACAAATAAAAGCACCGCAATTTAATTTGGTTTGTTCCTCAGTTGGAATTCCTACTTCAATTGTTTCTACAAAAACCAATTTTGTGGGTCTAGCACTAATGCTTGCTAAATCTCCTGGGTGATATTCGTCCTTATCACTACCTATGACTAGTGCAAGTTCCTCTTCTCCACCAAAAATGAAATCATTGTCTACTTGGAAAAAGTTTTCAGCCCTAATTCCTTGATATACAGCAGTAACCTTGTAGATGCCTTCTTTATAGATAGTTACAGGCATAACAAAAAGGCTTTGGAAATTGCCTCCCGAATCAAGATACACAGATGAAGAATCAAGAGATAATCCTGCTGGGGATTTTATTATAATATCTACTCTATATGGAACTACAAGTCCTTGGTTTCCTTGTACTTTCTTTATTGCAGTACCTAATATTTTGATTTTTTGATTTTCAGCTGCACTATAAACAGGAACTTCTGTTGTCACGGTTAATGGCTCAATATTTAGAGAATCTTCTTCTGGATTAGGCGAGACTTTGAAAAATACTATTATTGGAGCAGTATCAGATTGTGCCAAACTAATTTTATACACACCATAGTTGCTTGAAAAAACATATCTATCATTTTGTATTACAGAAGGAGTTTCTGACAAAGGAGTAGTCCAAGTCCATGATAATCTGCCATTATCAATTACACCACCGAATTTATCTTCATTACCATTAGGTTTTGTCAAAACGATTCCAAAGTCTGGTTTACCAGCTCCTCCTCCTGGAACTAGTGCAGTAAGATGCACCTGTTCACCTAGTCCATAAACTTCTTTGTCTAATGTTACAATTGGTCCATCAATGTCTAAAGGATCCACTACTGAAAATGGCGTCGTAGCAAAAAGTTTACCATTTGCATATGTTGCCCTTATTAGATAATCACCTGGAGGATAAATGGCGTTATACAAAGTATCAATAACTTCATAATTTCCAATTGTATCTGGTACAGCTGTTAAAGTATAGAATACTATTGCAGACTTAAATCCAGTAGGTTTAGAAGCTGTTGAAATAATTGTGGGGCCATCTACGGGTTTAATTGCAATATCAATTACTGGGGATTGAAAAGTACTTGATTTAACTGGATTTTTTACTTTGCCAGAAATAATGATTTTGTCTCCAACATCATAGATTGTTTTATCAGTAAATAGTGTAAATGGAATAGAAGATTCTTCAAATTCTTCTGGATTTTCAACTACATGAAACGTAACTGTTTCAGAACCAACATCCTTAGAAACTGTAACGGTATAATCTCCATATCTTTTTGGATTATCTGCGATTTCAAATTCATATCTAAAAGTGCTATCCCCTTCTAGTCTTACAGAATCTAAAATCTTTATTCTATCAAGCACGGTGGTAGCAAGAGAACCCATACCAACCTGCTGTAACTCAAGATCCAGTGCGAAAATCCAAAAGTCATTTACTCTGCCTGTAATAATTACCGTCTCACCTAATGCATAGGCCTTTTTATCAGTAAACAAGGAAATTGGCTTATCTTCTTTAACATCTTCAGATAGCTCAAATGAGGTCACAGTAGAATAAGTTGAATATTCTGCAGTAATTTGATTGAACCCATAAATTGGAGCAACTGTCGTCATGAAAATATTAGTTGTAAATTTCCCATTAGAATCAGGATAAAGAGTTCCATCAAAAATTTGGTCACCATTAGATGTAGTTACTTTGAATTTTAATCCTTCAAAAGGTACAATCTCATTAGTGTAAGCAGTAATTATTGCAGTTTCTCCTGGAAGGTAAGACTCTTTATCTGTAGTTATGCTAAGTTCAGTATCTAATTTCTCCTCAACTATAATGATTTCATCCCCAACGGTAAATTGCGTGGACTTGAGAGCGTCTCCGTATTGTACTATTACATAGTAAGTTCCTTCATTAATTCCAAGAACTTCTTGTAGACTTAGAGATGTTTCATATTTTAAATATAGGTCAGGGTATAGATTTCTGGAAATTTCATATCCATTTGGGCCATAAATTTTCATCATAACTTGTGCTGCTTGAAAAAATGGTTTTTCAATAAACAACAGTTCTGATACTTCACCAGTAATTACCGCAGTTTCACCAAAAATGTAATTTTGTTTATCAATGGATAGCGTGAGTATAGTTTTCTCAGATTCAATTTCTTCTGCAATCTTTCCATTTGTTGAGCCTGCGTTTGATTGTACAAATTTCCAATCATTTACTGAATCAGTATCAAAACCATCATAGATTCTCTGCCAAGATGTAAAGTCGTCTTCAATATCAGTAATAGTTGGAGTTTGATCAATGACTTTTCCATCAGCGTCACGTAGTTCAACAAGTTCTGATACATCTGTAAACCAAACGCTCTTGTAAGAATAAGTCAAAAAGCTGTTTGGTTGAATGGTAGTACCATAAGGAATTATCATAGTCTGTTTTAGTACGGTAGTTGACGCAATAGCCCAACCGCCAATATCAATTGCAGTATTAGTTGGGTTATAGAGCTCAATCCATTCAGATACAGAAAGAGAATCGTTTCCTGGAGGATTAATATCAATTTCATTAATTACAACATTTTCTGACGAAGAGTCAGATTGACTCATGGCAGGAAATATGGAACCGCCTAATAGAAGAAATCCAAAAATTGCAATAAGTACGGGAAATTTCATTTACTCAACACTCGCTAATGGTTTCTCTTTGAAAATGTAATTTTAGGTAAGAATTGAGTAAAAGTTGAGCTAGTTGTGAAAGTACAATATACCAGTGAGGCCATCAATCAAATTGACTTGAATCTGATATAAGGTCCGCGAAGAATTTATTCTAAGTATCATAAGGTTATTTTTTTGGAATATCACAATTAGGGCATTTTTTCCCAATAATTTTTTCCCCACATTCTAAACATAATCCCTCTCCAATTTTTGAATCAAGCATTTTTTTTCTTCTTCCAACAAATATTTTAATTCCAGCATAAATTGAAATTGCAATAATTACAGCATAAATTATTGGGATGAAAGGAATTAACCCAACCATAAACAGTAAAACTCCTGCAATCAAAATGAAATCTCGTTTTTCAAAACCCAATTTATTTTAAATATATAGAATTTGATAAAAACGTATGCCAGAACTCAGAGATTATAGTTTTACTTCATCTAAAAAGTCATTACTCTAACTCTTCTTCATCGTCTGGCATTAGTTATTTTACCAAAGTAAGATATGAATTCTCCCTTTTGAAAGGACATGCATCATTAATCATTATTTTAAAAAATTAAAGTGGGATTGACAGGATTTGAACCTGCGACCTCAGGCACCCAAAGCCCGAATCATACCAAGCTAGACCACAATCCCTTCGAATTTCACATTGGTATCCCCA
>BFAR01000056.1 GCA_008974855.1 archaeon MnTg01 | reverse complement strand
AAAATCAAGAAAGGCTTATAATGCTTCATAAATCATGACTATAGGTTTCATTGGAGTTTAGAGAAGGATTAACCTTTGACGATGTTCTCCTTGTTCCTAAATTTTCTGATATTACTAGTAGATCTCAAACCAACATAGAAACTAAACTTTCTAAAAATATCTCACTTAACATACCTCTAATCAGTGCTAACATGGATACTGTAACCGAATCTGTGATGGCAGTGAGTATGGCAAGAGAAGGAGGATTAGGAGTAATTCACAGATTTCTTACAATCAAAGAAGAAGTAAATGAAGTTCTCAAAGTGAAACGTTCCGGGAGCGTTATGATTGAAAATCCTTACTTCATTAGTTCTCAGCAAACCATAAAAAATGCAATTACATATATGAAAGAAAAAAATGTTTCTGGACTTTTAGTGAGCGATTCTGATTCAATACTAGCTGGAATTCTAACTAAAAGAGATGTAATGTTTGAATCAGAATCCATACAACTAGTTAAAGATGTAATGACTAGAGATGTAATTACTGCCAACCCCGGAATTAATCTGGATGAAGCTAAGGAAATTCTTCGCAAAAATAGAATTGAAAAATTACCGTTAGTAGACGAATCAAAAAAAATCAAAGGTTTGATTACAACAAAAGACATTACAAATATAGAAAATTATCCTTTAGCATCAAAGGACAAAAAGGGAAGACCACTTGTTGGGGCTGCTGTAGGAGTAAAAGGTGATTTTATGGATAGAACTGAATCTCTTTTAGAAGCAGGTGCCGATGTTATTGTAGTAGATATTGCACACGGGCACAGTGAAAATGCAATAAATACAATTACTCACATTAAAAAGGCATTTCCTGACTGTGAATTAATTGCTGGAAATGTAGCTACTGCTACCGGAGCAGAAGATCTAATCAAGGCAGGAGTTGACGCAGTTAAAGTTGGAGTTGGTTCTGGTTCAATATGTATCACTAGAGTAATTACAGGTTCTGGTGTACCTCAACTTACAGCAGTTTTAGATTGTGCAGAAGTTGGAAGAAAATATGACATTCCAATAATTTCTGATGGCGGAATAAGAAATTCTGGTGATATAACTAAAGCATTAGCAGCTGGTGCATCTTCAATAATGGTCGGAAGCATATTGGGAGGCACTGATGAAAGCCCAGGTTCTTTTATATCTAAAAATGGAAAACGTTTTAAAATTTACCGAGGAATGGCTTCATTTTATGCATCACTTGGGCGTAAATCAAAAGAAAATGGAAATATTTCAATTGAAAATGATGAAATTAATGATTATGTAGCAGAAGGTGTAGAAGCGATGGTACCATACAAAGGAAGTGTTACTGATATTCTAAAACAGCTAACGGGAGGAGTTCGTTCCGGTCTAAGTTACTGTGGGGCCCACACTATTAAACAAATGCAGGAAAACTCAGAATTTATAAAAATGTCTGGTGCTGGCTATGCTGAAAGTCAACCTCATGATGTTTCATTGATGTAGTAAACTTTATTTTTTAATTAAAAATATTTTATTTAGCTAGTCTTTATAAACTAAAACCAGTTTTTTTTACTATGCTTAGTAAAAGAACTATTATTGGTATTGTTGTTGGAAGTGCAATTATTGCAATTGGAAGTTATGCCCTTCTTACCTCTTTTGGACTTCAAACAGTAAATGTAGATGATACTTTTCAAATTGGAGAATCTACATCCTATTCATTTTCAGCTCCAAAAGGAGCTACACATTATGTTAACATCACAGCTGATTCTTTTGAAGTTTATTTGAAATCTCCTCCAGGTGGAATACAAATTAGAGATGAACAGTTCAAAAGGGAATTGACTGTTGAATGGATTCATCTTGAAGATGGAGAAACTAAACTAAAAATAAACAATACAGGTGCTTCAAAATTAAACATTTCAGGATACATGACAATATTGACAGATCCAATTCAAATCACTTACCATCTTCTAGTCATTATTTCCGGTGTAGTAATAATAGGATTTAGTGCTGGCTTTAGTATAAGAAAACCTAGAGGTTTTTAATTATTTTCTATACTTGGATAGGAACCCAGAATTTTTAAAAATAGAGTTTTTTCTTTAATATTATTTAACATCTCTTTAACTTTAGAATTATTTTTATGCCCTTCAAAATCTACGTAGAAATTATATTCCCAAACTGTGTCTTTTTTTGGTCTAGATTCTATTTTTGTTAAATTAACCCCATATTCTGAAATTTTTTCAATAATATGATGTAAAGCACTAGGTTCATGTTTGATGGAGAAAATAATTGAGGTCTTGTCTTTTTTGGATTCACTTGTTGTCTTTTTTGATAGGATTAAAAATCGTGTGTAGTTTTTTGGATTATCCGCAATGTTTTCAAGAATTATTGGCACCTGAAAGATTTCTGATGCCTGCTTACTTGCTATGCAAGCCAAATTATCCTGGTTAAGCTCCTTAATGATCTTCACACTTCCTGCAGTATCATAGGTTGGTATTGTTTTGAATTTGTTTTTTTGAATAAATTTTCTACATTGACCTAGTGCTTGAGGATGGGAATAAACTGTATCTATTTTTTCAATTGAGTCAAACCCAATTAGACAGTGTTGAATTTTATGATATTTTTCACCTACCACATTTAGTGTAGTTTGATAAAGAAGATCAATACTCTCACCAACACTTCCTTCAATAGAATTTTCTACAGGTAAAATTGAATATTCTGTTTTATCACTTTCTGTATTATCTAATACGTCTGCAAAGGTAGGTAACGGGACTGTCTCAATTTTCTCACTAAAGAAAGATATCGCTGCAGCTTCGCTATATGCTCCTCGTTCACCTTGGAACGAAACACGAATCATTTCTATTCTCCAAGTTTTATGAAATTATTCTTCCCAAAATTGTTAGATAATTTTCTCTCGTCAATCCAATTACATTCTGTACATTTTATTGCATCTCTCATTGGAATAACTGTTCCTCCACATT
>BFAR01000055.1 GCA_008974855.1 archaeon MnTg01 | reverse complement strand
CAGTAGGATTTTCTCAACCATGGAACTTTATTTTAATAAAAGACTTTGAAATCAGGAAAAAAATTAAGGATTCCTTTGAGATTGAAAGAAAACGTTCTTCACATTTAGTTGAAGAACCTCAAAAATCTAAATATCTTTCTTTTAAATTGGAAGGAATACTTGATTCGCCTCTCAATATTTGTGTAACATATGATCCTTTGAAATTTGGTCCATTTGTTATAGGAAAATCTAGTATTCCGGAGACTGGAATTTACAGTGTATGTTGTGCTGTGCAAAATCTTTGGTTAGCTGCAAGAACAGAGGGAATAGGTTTAGGATGGGTAAGTATTTTGTCAAATGATGCTCTAAAAAAGACGTTAGAACTGCCTGAACATGTATTACCAGTTGCTTATCTTTGTCTGGGTCATGTTTCTGAATTTGCCAAAAAACCAGATCTAGAAACTGCTAGATGGCTTCCTAGACTTGAATTAAAAGATGTGATCTACTATGAAAAATGGGAAAAGAAAGAAAATTCTAGTTGGAATAACATCCATGAATTAATTAAAGCAAATCTTGATTACGCTTAAATAATTACAAACATGTTTCCTGCTGGGCTTGTGGCGCAGAGTCATCATATGACGCGCAACATGGATAGCGCAGTAGCCTCCTAAGTTACAGGTCGAGGGATCGAAGCCCTCCAAGCCCGTTTTTGTATAATAAAATAAATTTACAATAACCCAAGTTTTGGTTTAAATACACTAAGAATTGTCAAACACGTTGTGAAGATTGTAGTTATTTCTGCCAGTCCAAGAAAAACAGCAAATACACAGATAATGATGCAAGATATGTATGATTATGCAAAAACGAAAAATGTAGATACAAAATTTATCAATCTTTCAAAGGAAAAAATAGATTGTTATGAAGGACCAGACGGAAATTATAGCGAAGTAACCAAACAGGCAACCAAAGATATTATGGAAGCAGATGTATGGCTAATTGGCACTCCAATATACAATTCATTTTTTAGTTCAGCATTAAAAAATCTCTTCGAATATGTGAATTATAAAGAAACTGAAGGTAAAATTGCAGGATTAGCTATCCTAGCTTCAGGAAATATCGGTTTCATTGATGTTCAAACTTTACTTACTCAGCTTATGTCCTATTTCCGAGTAATTACAAATCCAAAAGCAGTTTTTATGACAGTTGATATGCTCAAAGATGGAAAAGTAACAGACGAGAATGCAAAAACTCGAATGAAAGAATTAGTTGATGGGACTATAGCTATTGCATCTAAATTTTACCAGAACTAGGATCAAGATATACTACCTTGAAAATTTTTACATAATAATCTCCTTCAAAAATATTAATTACTTGACCATCATCTACATTTCTAACTCTAAATCTATATTCATAAGAACCATCTTCTTCAACATCGGTCTGAGCAAAAAGAGTTGCATGTCCATCATCATCGTAAATTTGTATGATGACCGGATAGTTAGAAACATGATTAGCAATTTTTCCTTCAACAAATCCCCATGGTAAAGTATTATCTTGTGAAGCACTTAGTGAAAGAATTGTTTTTTCAATTCCGATTTCACTGTTAAGTGGAATTATTTCAGTATTTGGTGAAGTAACAGCATCTGCTGACGAGATCATAGTTGACATTAAAGCAGAAAAGATTACTAAAGCTGAAATAGATCCAATAATGATTCTATTATTCGCCATGATTAACTCTCCTTAAGCATAAATTTAAAAAGTTTACGCCAAATTGATTAAAGTTCATACCTAAACTGATTTTTGAATAGTCAAATATTAAGATGACGTAGAACTTATTCTATATAGATGGTTGAAGAAAGTTCGATAGATTCTTGTGATTGTAAGTGTCATTATGGTGGAGCTATCAGTTGCCCCAGCTGTAAGAATAATCATGAAAAACATCATTGTGAAAATTGTAGTTAAAACTACTTTTTCTTTGTTTTACGTTTAGTTTTTTCTTTAGATGCTAACAATCTAAGAGTAGCAAGTTCAAATTTGAGTGATTCGATTTCTACCTGTGTTTGTAAGTTTACGATTTCTTGATTGATTCGATCTATTTCAATGTCTTTTATTTTTTCTTCATTTAATTAAGTTGTAGTAACTTGTTTCCCATCAGCAGTGTACTTGATGGTTTTTTTTACCATCTTAGCACTGTGTTTATGTGAATAATCTGCTCCTTTTTGGACAATCCAGCACATAAATGTGAGAAACCAAGTAATTGGAACCGCCATCATAAAGATGAAATTAGTAATGGGTGCAAAGTCTAGAAATACATACCATAAACCAGTAAGGACAGCCGCAAATATGCCCGTTACCAAAGTAGCTAAATTGTTCCATAGATATCCCATTATCTTATTGAAAAAATTCTAGAATATAACAGTTAATGCTGAGATTAATTCAAAATATTGAGATTTAAGATGAAAAAATAAAAATCTAGATCTTATTCTTGCTTTTCAGCAATAACTTCTGTATAAGTTCCAGTGGGCTTTGGAATCTCAGATTGTAAGATCTTAATTTTATCTACCAACTCATTTCGTAGATCCCTTGCAACTCTTCTAACGGTTGGTCTTGGAACCCCTAATTCCTCTACGACTTTGCTGTAAATGTCTTGTTTATCAGTAAGCCCCTTATCAAGAAAAGAATTGATGGCTTGTTTAATAATCGTACTTTGATTTGTGCGATTCACAGTTTCTAATTTTTTATTGCTCTATATAAGACTACTTTTCTTTAGATAATTTTTAATGTATGTGACTTGTAGGGATCAGAATTTGTTTATACTTTGAAAATTTATCTCTATGTTTAATAATACATAGTAAGAAATATTATATTCATTATTTTGGAGAAATGCTAAAAATTCTAAAGTCATAATTGTTTTATGATAAATTACCTAAATTTCTTTATCAGATATTCCAAAGACTCTTATGATAAAATCAAAAATATTTCAAAGTGACTAAAGCAATAATCGAAACCAATCATGGAAAGATTGTATTAAATTTACTTCCAGATAATGCCCCTGAGACTGTAAGGAGTTTTATTAAGTTGGCAGAATCAAAATTTTATGATGGTACCCTATTTCATCGAGTAATTCCTGGATTTATGATTCAGGGAGGAGATCCTAATTCAAAACAACCCGATAAAAGCAAGTGGGGTATAGGTGGTCCTGGATTCAATTTAAAAGCGGAATTTAATTCCAGATCACACCTTAGAGGTATTGTTTCTATGGCAAGATCAACTGATCCAGATAGTGCTGGTTCTCAATTTTTCATAGTTACATCTGACGATAATACAACAGCTCTTGACAGAAAATACACAGTTTTTGCTGAAGTGATTGAGGGAATGGAAGTAGCAGATACAATTGTAAATTTGGAAAGGGATCAAAATGATTGTCCTTTACAAGAAGCAAAAATGATTCATGTTACTACAGAATAGGGTAAATTATGATGAAGAAGATTATTTGTATGGTGATGGTATTGGTAATTACTTCAATAATTCCTCTAGTTTATGCTCAGCTAAGTTTGGGTGAACCTGCTCTACATAAGTTAATTACAATTAATGTAGGAGATCAAGGAGATATTCATGTAACCCATGAAATTAACAAGGTCAGAAGTGTTGTTAATGTGGAAACTATTGAAGGAACCTTATCAAATCTTAATGTGACTGATGTTGAAGGAAATAAGGTAGAATTCGGAACTACAGGTCTTGAAAGTATAACTGGAATTACTATTTTTTCATCACAAGATGATGTAATCATTGAATATGATCTTCATGATGTTCTAAATTTTGAAGATGGTTTATGGAAATGGGATTATTTCAATTTAGAGACTACGAAAATTATTTTTCCTAAAGATGTTGATATGCTGTTTGTAAACGACAGACCAATAATGTTACAAGATGCAGTAGGGATTACTTGTTATGGTAGATCACAAGGAGCTATATGTGATGCATTTATTGAATATGTGATTGATGAATCAACTATGAATACAGAAATTGAATGGGAAGACAAAAAGTTTATTGTTGGAGTGAGAACTCTTACAGAAATTTCTTTATTTAATTTTGACCAACCGACTAAAAGAATCAACTTTGAGGTAAATGAAGATGATCAATTGGTTACATTAATTATTCCTTTAGAACTATTGTGGAGTCCTTATGATGTTTATCTAAATGACAAAAAAATTCTTAAACATGAATTTTTTTCTAATGAAACTCATTCTTGGTTAAATTTTAGACCAGATAATTCTGGGTCAGTAGAAATCATTGGAACAACGGTAGTGCCAGAATTTCCAATATTAGCACCACTTTTTGTTGGTATTGTAATAGTTATTGCTCTTCAATTCAAAAATAGACTTAATCTCCGCTAGAACCACACGAACAAAATCCATACTCGTCAATTCTTACATTACAAATGGGGCATTTTTCACCATATTCAACTTCCCATGGTTCTTTACCAAACAATTTAAAATGGTCATCAATTTCTATGGGGATTTCTCTTTTTTTGGTCACTATTTTTAGAAAAACGACAAACTATACATACATTATTGAATATTAGTTATGGATTTTGTGGAATGTGGTTGCCATTGTATCAAATGTAAAAGTACCGAACTTGAATCAAAGCAAATAGGTAAAGTTGAAAATGATGGTTATTTTGACATGCATCACACTTGTAAGATATGTAACTCTCACTTTGATCATTTAGAAGGAGATGTTTTAGAAGATTGCAAAATTTGCAATTATAAATCTAAGTAGTTAATATAGCTTCTTTTGCCAAATAATAGCTTCTTTTATCTTGAGAATTTTTTAGAATTTCTTTATTGAATGCCATCTTAACTAATACTTTTGATACAAGAAGTGTACTTGCTGACCAACCATATTCTCTAAGTTCACTTACTGTATCAGATACAGTTCTTGGTTGGTCAAAAAATGATTTCTTTTCTAAGAAATTGATCTTATCTTTGATTTCTTCAGCAAATATAGGCATTGGAGAATCAAATTCTGGTTCATGGACTTCGGCATTTTCAAGTGTTCGTAGATAGTTTACATTGGTGTGAAATGTATTTTGATTTCCTGTCTGTTTTTCAAAAGTTTTTTCGTCAAAGACTAATCTAGCTCTATTTTCTTCCATATGTGTCGTAACACTATCAATGACATCCCCTAAGGTGTTATTATCAACATAAAAATCTCTAGATTCGATCTCAATTTCATTTTCCCCAAATCTTAGCTTAATTTTAGCCATCTATTTTTTGTGAGGCTAGAATCGATTTATTCTGTTAGCTCTAAGTAGCTTTAAGAAGATATCAAAACTTTTACACATATTATCTGGTTTTTTTCCCTCTTGTTTTAAAAAGCTAATTTTTAGAATGTATTTTATGAGAGCCTCAAAGAAAGCCATTCTTGTGATACTATTTCTAGGCATAGGGCTCTTTGGATATTCACAATATATTGCAGCATCTAATATTGGTGTTATTGTTACAGAAACCGAATTTTTAGAAAAAAACGATTCAGTTTCTACTTATAATGTTCAATTAGAGTTTGACAATCCTTCTTTTTTAATCCTAAATGCTGGTGAAACTGATTTTACTATTACTGTTAAAGACAAAAAAATAGCTGATGGTGTACTTGAACCCTTTCTTCTATCTTCTATGAGTAAAGCTACTGTAAATGGAATTTATCAAAAAGATGAACATTCTAAGATGGAAGAATATCAATCTTCAACTGTTAAAATCAGTGGTACCACAAAATATGATGTTTTTTTTACTTCACTAGAGATTCCTTTCATTTATTTTCCCTCAGATGACCAAGCAAGAGAATTTATACATCAAAATTAATTTAAAAAAATTATGTTAACAGTTTTTGGTTCAGTAGCTATTGATACAATACGAACTCCAAATAAAGTGTTAAAAGGAGTATTGGGTGGTGCAGCTACCTTTGCTAGCATCTCTGCAAGTTATTTTGTAAAACCTGGCCTTATTGCAGTAGCAGGAACAGATTTTCCAAAAACATATCACAGGATTCTTTCTAAATACCTAGATCTACAAGGTCTTACTATCAATGAAGGAAAGACCTTTCATTATGATGGGAAATACGATGAAACTCTTAGTACAAGAACCACACTTAAAACTGAACTTAATGTATTAGGAAATTTTAAACCCAAAGTGCCTGAAGTTTATAAAAAGTCTGAATTTGTTTATCTAGCAAATAATGATCCTGACCAAAATTCTGCTATAATCAAGGAATTTGATAAAGTAAAATTTTCTATGTGTGATACTATTGAGTTTTGGATTGCAAACAAGAAATCATCAGTAATTAAAATGATTAAAGCTGTAGATGCAGTGGTAATCAATGATGAAGAAGCTAAACTTCTAACAAAAGAA
>BFAR01000054.1 GCA_008974855.1 archaeon MnTg01 | reverse complement strand
TTAATTAGGAACCCCTAACATAATTTAAAGTACAAAGTAATTCTATATTCTGATTCTATAGAGATAGAATGTCTATTTGTTACTTTTTCCAGGATTTGCGTACAAACTCAATATAGGATCGTTGTCTTTGATAGTAATAACTACCTGCCCAATTTTGCTTTTGTATAATTTAATTTTCTTTCCTTCTTCAGAAATTCGATAATTATTGACATTGATGAGGGCAAGGTCTTCTAAAGTAGATAATGTTTTGTAGACTGATGATAAAGAAATATGTACTTCGTGTGCAATTTGGGTAGCATCTTTAGGTTCATGAATTATGGAAAATAAGACTGCCCTAGTACAAACATTTGTCAGTGCTTCAATTATTTTCTGAGTGACATCATATTCACTTAATTGGATGATCGTAGGTCCTGCCATAAGATTTCGCTTAGTTAGGTACCAAAGTCAGTGATGGTTCTGATTTTTTTATACTAATCTCGGCTTTACTAATTCTACTTTTAAAAATTTTAAATTTACGTCCTTTATCTGAAATCAACCATTTTTCAACTTCGACTAAAGTTAGAACTTCGAGGTCTAATAATTTCTTGTATACTGAGCTTAATGGAATTTTACATTTTTCAGAAATCTCAGATGCAGTTTTACCTTTTTTAATTATTGAAAATAAAATTGTTCTTGACTCAGCATCTGCAAGGGATTCTATAACTTTTTGTGTAATATCATATTTTTTTAATTGAGGTAGTGTTAGTCTTTTTGCCAATCAGCATATAGAATTCCTAGAGTTATTTAAACGAAATGCCATTCTCATTCTATATAATTAGAATTTACTAGTACGTTTTAGTTTGTATTTGTTTGTCAGGGTTATATTTTTGCCACAAGGCTCCAAGTATGACGCCTAAAGATATCCAAAATATAGATACGGCTACAACAGACATTGCTCTAAATCCATTAACAAGGTCCATAGGTGCAGTAACTTCATCTGGATTTTCTGGCATTAATAAAAATGCGGTACTAAGAAAAGCGGCATATCCAATAAATGCTACAAATCTTTTTCGTTTTTCTAATCTTTTAAGCAACTGATAAAATCCTACTGCACCAAATCCTGAAATTGCAATGAATGAAAGATACAAAATTGCTCTGAGTACAACAGTATCAGCGTCACCAACGGTAGGAGGATTTGCCGGATATTTCAAAAATGGTATTAAGTAAATGGTAAACCACATAATTCCTGATAAAACTAGGGCTTTTTTGACATGATTATTTCCTGGTAAAATCTTTCTTGATAGTGCAAAAACTATACCAAATAATGCGCCAATAGATGTTCCAAGTATAGCACCTGCTAAAACTTGTCCTCCTTTTTGCCATATTCTATATGAGTCGTATTCGACTTGGAATTGTGGAGTATCTTCTTCCTCTCCTGACGCAAATAGATTTTGATTTTCAATTCCTATTGCTTCATCAAGATATGGCTCAACAATTGCTAAGTTTGCAAGACCATGTATTGTACCTGCAAAACATCCTGCAGCCAAAACAATGGCGATGAAGAGAGCTGTTTTCATATCAATTACTAATGACAGGGAAATCCTGCGGCGTGTCTCATATCGTGGGTTAGCTCATGAAGGTATGATTCCTCGAATGCTGTTTCGCCCATAATCACACTAAATAGATGACCCTGATCGTAACCTACAACAAACAATCCAAAAGCAAAGATAGCGGCAAGTAGTATTAATGCATAAATTGGAACTCCAGTTGTTGTAATTGTTATACCCCTAGACTGAGACATCTTTCATTTTTCAGTTGACTTGCGTATTTAAATTCTTGTTCAATCTTAGATTTGCAAATTAAATTATCTGCAAAACGATGAAATAATTACTTCCTTAAAATAATCAAAATATGAATCCGTTATATTATTTGGTGATCCCCATAATTTTAGGAATAATTTCTGTTTTTTTTCTTTACGGGATGGAAAATGACGAAGGATCTCTTTTTAGCAAAAAAAATCTCATGGAAAATGGATCTCCTGTATTGGGGGATCCCTCTGCACCAATTACGATATTAGAGTGGGGGGATTATCAATGTACATTTTGTTATAGATTTCATCAATCCAGTTTGAATATAATTTTAGCAGAATACGTTGATTCTGGAAAAATAAATCTTGTTTTCAAAGATTTCCCATTAAATGGTCCTGATTCAATTTTAGGAGCTGAAGCAACATATTGTGCAGGAGATCAAGGAAAATACTGGGACTTTCACAACGAATTGTATTCTAATTGGGCTGGCGAGAGAACTGGATGGATAAATCGTGATTCTTTAAATCAGTTTGCAAAATCAGTGAATTTAGAACTTGATGAATTTACATCATGTTTAGATGAGCACAAGTATAAACAAAAAGTTCTTGAATTAGAAAAATTTGGCAAAGAAATAGGAATTGATGCTACGCCTTCCTTTTTGATATTCAATGATAAAAAAATTATCAAAATTAGAGGAAATCAACCTATTGATGCGTTTAAGCAAGCTATTGATGATTTGTAATTATTAAATTGTAGATATTTCTACCATTTTAGGCAACTTTATTGTAAATATAGTAGGTTTGTTTCTTACAGAAATGCTTCCACCATGTTGTTCTACTATACTCTTACAACTTGCTAGGCCTAGTCCTGTACCTTTTTTCTTTGTGGTAAATAGTGGTTCAAAAACTTTTGATATAATTTCATCGGATATACCATCCCCAGAATCTTCTACTTCAATTTCAACCTCATTTTCTAAATCAATAAATCTAATTGTAATTTCCCCATCATCATTTATTGCTTGTATTGAATTATTTAGTAAATTATCAAAAACAATTTCAATCTTATCAGAATCATATACAAATTCTACACCCTTATCAGGAATGTGAATTTTGACATTTGATGGTTTATTTATTTTTGCCAAGGATAGTCCTACGCTATCTAAAAGTGAATTTTTTGTTGTATGTAATGATTGAATTTTTACAAATTCTAAAACATCGTCTATTTGATTTGACATTCTAGAAATAGCACGCTCCATCATATCAATTTGTTTAGTAGAAAATCTAGTTTCGCCAGAATTAGTTCTGGCACG